>NZ_LASY01000044.1:0-19579 GCF_000973155.1 Grimontia sp. AD028
TTTCGATAAGTAGTTATTCTACAGTCAAATTTTCCAACGCAGTTATCGAGCATTTTGCCAAGCTAGGATGAGCAGATATTTACTACGATTGGTATAAAGCTAGTTGGTCTCTAACAGCACCGTCGCTACGGCATAGCGTTTCTCATCAGCGATGGTGAGGAAAATATTCTCCACGCCACGCTCATCGGCAAGCTTTCGCGCTACACCGGAGAAATCCACCACAGGCTTTCCAAGCTCATCGTTCGTCACTTCAAAGTCATGGAACGTCACACCACAAGCGATCCCCGTCCCCAGCGCTTTTGAAGCGGCTTCTTTCACTGCGAAGCGCTTGGCAAGAAAGCGAGCCGGGAAGTTGGAGCTGGAATAGGTTTCCAACTCGTTTTCTGTCAGCACACGTTTAGCAAACGCATCTCCGGTGCGCGCAATGATTTTCTCAAGGCGCTCAATTTCTACGATGTCAGTGCCAAGACCAACCACAGCCATTAGCGGCGCGCTTCCAGCATCAGCGCTTTCATGTCTGCAACGGCTTTTGGCAGGCCTTCAAAGACTGCGCGGCCCACAATCGCGTGGCCGATGTTCAGCTCGTAAATCTCTGGAATCGCCGCAATAGGCTTCACGTTGTGGTACGTCAGGCCGTGACCAGCGTTCACCTTGATACCCAGATCGTCTGCATAGCTTGCTCCCGCTGCGATTTTCTTCAGCTCTGCCTGCATGTCTTCTTCGGTCGTCGCTTCTGCATAATGGCCTGTGTGCAGCTCAATAAAAGGGGCACCACAAGCTTTTGCTGCGTCGATTTGCGCGCGGTCTGCATCGATGAATAGCGACACTTTAATGCCCGCTGCAGTCAGCGTTTCCGTTGCAGCTTTCACTTTCTCAAGCTGGCCAGCCACATCTAAACCACCTTCGGTGGTCAGCTCTTCGCGTTTCTCAGGGACAAGACACACGTAAGCCGGCTTTACTTCCAGCGCGATGTTGACCATCTCATCAGTCACTGCCATTTCCAGGTTCATGCGGGTCTGGATGGTATCTTTCAGAATATGAACGTCGCGGTCTTTAATGTGGCGACGGTCTTCACGCAAGTGAACGGTAATACCATCCGCGCCCGCACGCTCTGCAATATCTGCAGCATGGACAGGATCAGGGTATTGGGTGCCACGCGCATTACGAACGGTCGCGACGTGATCAATATTGACGCCCAGATAAATGGTACTCATTGCGTTAATTTCCTTGTTCTTAACATAAAAAGCTCACGGCTTTTGAGCGGCTTGGAGCCAAGATAAGGCTTGAGGGCCAAGCGTGTAAAGCGCTTCGCCGCTTTTAGCTGTTCTGCCGTTGAGAATTGTCTTGTTGCCAGCGCTTCTAAGTCGCTGCCCGTAAAAGTGAGGTTATTACTTTTCATCAGCGAGGCGACAAAACCTTGCTGCTCCCGGAAGATATACGTCATCGATGCATCGACTGGCTCACCGCTACCCGCGCAATGCAGGAAATCGACCCCGTATCCAAGCGAGTCCAACAAGGCGAGTTCGAAGCGTCGTAACGCTGGCTCAGGATTGCTGTGCTGAGCAAGGTCAGTCAGCGCATTGACGTAGTCAAAGAAGAGTTGATGGTACGCGGTTTCAGGCTCCACAACCCGGCTTAAGATCTCATTGAGATAAAAGCCTGAAAACAGGGCATTGCCTGAAAGCGGGATCGCAAGCCCCATGGCTTCAGCATGACGCAAAGTATGCATTTCGCCGCGGCCGGACCATTTCATCAAGAGGGGAGTAAAAGGCTGGAGCGCCCCTTTTAAAGGAGAGCGTTTACCACGGGCGCCTTTTGCCATCAAACTGACGCGCCCGTGATTTTCGCTGAAAACATCCAGAATCAGGCTGGTCTCACTGTAGGGTCGTGAGTGCAGAACAAAGCAGCGCTGCAAGCCTTCCATATTGCTCCTGAATGTCTCAGCCAATAACGCTGTTAAAGGTCGTCGATGTAGCCGAGGCTGCGCAGTGCGCGCTCGTCATCAGCCCAACCGGATTTCACTTTTACCCAAAGCTCAAGGTAGACCTTGCGCTCGAAAAGATCTTCCATATCGAGACGGGCTTCACGGCCGATGGTTTTGATTTTGTCGCCACCCTTGCCGATCACCATACGCTTCTGGCCGTTACGCTCAACCAGGATCAGGCCGTTGATTTCAAAGCCATCGGTATCCGGGTTGTAATCAAAACGTTCGATTTCCACAGTGACTGAGTATGGCAGTTCATCACCAGTGAAACGCATCAGCTTTTCACGGATGAT
Organism: Grimontia sp. AD028; assembly: GCF_000973155.1. Taxonomy (NCBI): domain Bacteria; kingdom Pseudomonadati; phylum Pseudomonadota; class Gammaproteobacteria; order Vibrionales; family Vibrionaceae; genus Grimontia; species Grimontia sp. AD028. The sequence continues at coordinate 2,278 of NZ_LASY01000044.1, forward strand.
TTCAGACGCCATAAAGCGCTGTGAACGGTCTGTGACGTACTCTTCCGGGAAGTACCACTCGCCTTCCGGCAGGTGGTTACGAACCAGTTTCTCCACCACATCAATGTTGGTGCCGTGTTTCGCTGAAACAGGAACCACGTCGATAAAGTCCATTTTCTCGCTGACTTCCTGAAGGTGCGGGAACAACTCGCCCTTTTCCTTCACGTTATCGACTTTGTTGATCAGCAGTACGGTTGGCAGCTCAGCTTTCTTGAGCTTGTTCAGTACCATCTCATCATCTTGCGTCCACTGTGTGCCGTCCACCAGGAACAGTACCAGTTCAACATCAGTCAGGGAACTTGAAGCCGCACGGTTCATCAAACGGTTGATGGTGCGTTTTTCTTCAATGTGCAGTCCCGGTGTATCGACATATACCGCCTGATACCCATCACGGGTATCGACACCCATGATACGGTGGCGGGTGGTTTGTGGTTTACGCGAGGTAATAGACAGCTTCTGCCCAACCAGGCGGTTGAGAAGTGTCGATTTGCCCACATTCGGGCGGCCTACGATGGCAATAAAGCCACAGTGGTGCGTTTCGTGCGTGTCTGTCATGAGTCCAGCTTTTGCAATGCCAGTTCTGCAGCCGCTTGCTCAGCCTTGCGACGACTGCTGCCTTTACCTACGACAGGTCGATCCAGACCTGCTACTTCACATTCAACCGTAAATTGCTGGTTATGCGCTTCGCCTTGTACCTTAGTAACATTATAGGCAGGCAACGGCTTACGACGTCCTTGCAGGAATTCCTGCAAACGTGTTTTCGGATCTTTCTGGTTCGCGCCCGGCTGGATAGTTTCCAGACGTTGTTTGTACCAGCTCAATACAATTCCACGTACCGTTTCCAGATCGCTGTCGAGGTAGATAGCGCCGATGATCGCCTCAACGGCGTCTGCCAGGATAGAGTCACGGCGGAAACCGCCACTTTTCAGCTCACCCGGCCCCAGTTGCAGCACATCACCCAGTTCGAACTCGCGGCCTAGTTCAGCCAGCGTGTTACCACGAACCAAGGTTGCACGCATGCGGCTCATATCACCTTCATCAACGTTCGGGAAACGATGGTAGAGGTCGTCAGCAACGACGAAACTCAAAATAGAATCGCCCAGAAACTCTAAACGCTCATTGTGGTTTCCACTGGCGCTTCGGTGTGTCAGGGCGAGACTGAGAAGCGCCGCATCACTAAATTCATAGCCGATGCGACGCTGTAATTTATTTATAGGTGTTGTCATGTCGTTCCAAGTTAATCAATGCCGCCGATGCGATTGAAACGCACCCCGACAGGTACCCAAGACGGCAGGAAACTGTCGCCTTGTTCATCAAATTCAAAACTGATCCAGATACCGACTGCTTTACCTACCAGATTAGCCTCAGGTACAAAGCCCCAGAAGCGGCTGTCTTTACTGTTGTCGCGGTTGTCACCCATCACGAAGTACTCGCCTTCCGGCACCACCCACTCACCCAGACCCGGTGTTGGGTAATACTGACCTGCTTGATTCGGCATATATGGGTTCACCAGAATCTGGTGAGGCTCAACGCCCAACTCTTCTTGCGCCTGAATCAGGTTCGCGCCACGCTGAACGAACTCACTCTTGTGAACATCATCCACTGGCACCAATTCGCAGGTCGATTCACCTTTCTTCTGGATGCACAGGCGTTTGTCTTCGCTGTAGCGAACCGTATCGCCCGGGACACCAATCACGCGCTTGATAAAGTCGATGTTTGGCTGTGGTGGGTACTTGAACACCACCACGTCACCGCGCTCTGGCTTCCCGGTTTCGACCAATTGATGGCGGAATACGGGATCTTTCAGGCCGTAAGCGAACTTCTCCACCAGGATAAAGTCGCCCACCAACAGTGTCGGCATCATAGAACCAGATGGGATCTGGAACGGCTCGTAAATAAACGAGCGCAGCACCAGAACAAGGCCAATAACAGGGAACACGGAAGCTGAGGTTTCTACCCAGCTTGGCTGAGGGGCAACTTGTGCAACCTGCTCTTCACTTAACTCACCACCGTCCACATTGAGCGCTTCAGCCGCTTTTTGCTGGCGTCGCGGCGCCCATTTGAACTTATCCAGTGCCCAGATAATCCCAGTAAATAGGGTGACAAGCACCAGAATCAGCGAGAAAGTATTAGCCATCGTGTTCCCCTAAACCTTTAATCCCTTTTTATTACTTATCTTTGCCTACGTGCAGAATCGCCAGGAACGCTTCTTGAGGCAGTTCGACGTTACCGATCTGCTTCATACGTTTCTTACCTTCTTTTTGCTTCTGCAGCAGTTTCTTCTTACGGCTTACGTCACCACCGTAACACTTCGCGGTGACGTTTTTACGAAGCTGTTTCACGGTCGAGCGCGCAATAATGTGGTTACCGATTGCTGCCTGAATCGCGATGTCGAACTGCTGACGAGGGATGAATTCTTTCATCTTCTCAACCAGATCACGGCCACGGGATTGCGCCTGATCTTTGTGAGTGATGATAGCCAATGCATCCACGTTGTCGCCGTTCAGCAATACGTCAACACGCACCATGTTCGATGCTTCATAACGCTGGAAGTTGTAATCCAGAGAAGCATAACCGCGAGACGTCGATTTCAGACGGTCGAAGAAGTCCAGAACCACTTCTGCCATAGGAATATCGTAAGTCAGAGCGACTTGGTTACCGTGGTAAACCATGTCAACTTGAACACCACGCTTCTCTACACACAAGGTGATAACGTTACCCAGGTACTCTGAAGGTACCAGGATGTTACAGCGTGCAATTGGCTCACCCATCACTTCGATATCGTTAACCGCTGGCAATTTCGCAGGGCTATCAACGTACAGGGTGTCACCGTTGGTCTTCTTCACTTCGTACACTACGGTTGGTGCCGTGGTGATCAGATCCAGGTTGTATTCACGCTCCAGACGCTCCTGGATGATTTCCATATGCAGCATGCCAAGGAAACCACAACGGAAACCAAAGCCCAGTGCTGCTGAGTTTTCTGGCTCGTAGAACAGTGACGCGTCGTTCAGGCTCAGTTTGCCCAGTGCATCACGGAAGTTTTCGTAGTCGTCGGACGAAACAGGGAACAGACCCGCATAAACCTGAGGCTTCACTTTCTTAAAGCCTGGCAGTGGAGTTTCCGCACCGTGTTTTGCGTGGGTCAGGGTATCACCCACTGGCGCGCCCAGAATATCTTTAATACCACAAACAACCCAGCCCACTTCGCCGGTACGCAGACCTTGGGTGTCAGTTTGTTTTGGTGTGAAGATACCGATGCGATCAACGCCCCACACCTGACCGGTGCTCATGACTTTGATCTTGTCGCCTTTCTTCAGCTCGCCATTCTTAATACGAACCAGCGACACAACGCCCAGATAGTTATCGAACCATGAGTCGATGATCAGCGCTTGCAGCGGCGCTTCTGGGTCACCCTCAGGTGCCGGAACATTCTTAACGATATCTTCCAGAACCAGATCTACGCCCAGACCTGTTTTCGCTGAACAGCGGGTCGCTTCGGTCGCATCGATACCCACGATGTCTTCAATCTCTTCCGCTACGCGGTCAGGATCGGCCGCTGGCAGGTCAATTTTGTTCAGGATTGGAACCACTTCCAGATCCATTTCAATCGCGGTGTAGCAGTTCGCCAACGTCTGAGCTTCTACGCCCTGACCCGCGTCCACCACCAGCAAAGCACCCTCACACGCCGCCAGAGAACGAGAAACTTCGTAAGAGAAGTCAACGTGTCCCGGGGTGTCGATGAAGTTCAGCTGATAGGTTTCCCCATCCTGCGCTGCATAATTCAGCGTCACACTTTGTGCTTTGATGGTGATACCACGTTCGCGTTCAAGATCCATGGAATCCAGAACCTGCGCCGCCATTTCACGGTCAGTTAGGCCGCCACAGACCTGAATAAGACGGTCTGACAGAGTCGACTTACCGTGGTCAATGTGGGCAATAATCGAAAAGTTACGAATGTGCTTCATAAATGGTGTGACTAACTCGTTAGTTAAAATAAGAGGATCTTACGATCAAGTGGCGGGATTCTACCGAAATTAATGGCTAGTCGCTATCCTCTGTTGCGGCATTTATCACCGCCGCCGGGTCTACGGGATTGCCAAGGATGCGTAACAGTTTAGGCGTTGCGCCTGTTTCCTGCTCCAGCTTTCGCGAAAAATGGCGTGCTACAAGGAATCCCAACCCGCCAGCAAGCAGAGAAAACAAAATGATCACGCCTTCTCCCGCGGCCATCAAATCTGCGAGAAACTGCCCGAAAACAGCCCCTGCAATCGCAAACAGCAGCGGCAGAATGTAAACCACCAGCGCTGAACGCAGTACCGTCTGCTCTTCCAAGCCGATTTCAACCAAGGTTCCTGCATCGACTGGTTTTTCTGACGGTACACGGATATCCAGTACTTTGCCCGGCAGCGCATTACTGACAATGCCCGTACCGCAATTGCCCTTGGAAGCGCAACTGCCACAGCTGGTTTTCTGCTGGCAGCGGACAGTCAGGTAACCCTCGCCACTGCCAGTAACCTCTGCCAATGCCGTGATCATGGCGTTGGCGTTCCTTCCGCGGCTTGTGGCGCTGTCATACGAACTGATTCAGCCACTTTTTTCGCGGTCGCTGGTGGAATGTCTCCTACGACGGTAATTTCTGCATTGCCTGAGACATGGCTGTGCAGGGTGCGACGGCCTTTTCTCACCAACTGCTCACGCACTGACAGGTCATCAGCTTCGGACAGATAAACCGAGAAACTAAACAGACCATCGCTGAACATCTGGCTTTCAACCGGGCGCTCAGTGATCATCAAGCGGTGACGATTGCTGTAAATCGGCGAGAAGCCTTCCGGTAAAGAAGTGACTTGCCAACTCAGACCAGGGTCCCGCTGTTTTGGTACCTGGACCACAGGCGGCAATTCGATAGCAGACATCTGCTTCATCACATCACCAATCTGCGGAGATATGACCAACGACAGTGCGCGGTATTGTTCAATGGGATCGCCATCGCGATCGAGAAGATCGGCACGGGTCAACAACTTGGTGTTTTGGTCAATCCAAAGCACATAGGAATATCGCGCACCGTCTTTTGGTGAAACGCGCACTACATCACAAGGCAACCCGGCTTCACGCGCTCGTCCCAGCGGCACGAAATCGTACATGGTCGAGAGGTGGTCAATATCGGAATGCATGATGGCAGGCAAGGGTGCCACCATTTGATTGCTCGCAATGGTAAACGGGTCAATACCTGGCTCGAAATAACTCACTTCATCGCCACGGCGAATCACTTCGCGTGGAGGGCCGGCAAGATAAGCGATATGACCGAATGATTCACCGTCAACTAACGCATGGCGAAAACGGAGGGGCTCAATACTGTTTTTGCGGACCAGAATATAGGAAAGTTCGTAGTCCAATTGTTCGGTTGCCTGGCCCATCTGATGCAACAATGCCTCGGCGGGATTTTCTTCCGTCGAGGCATTCGCGACCAGACTGACCAGTGCAAAAGCACCGATCAGGAGTTGTTTCATCAATCTAGTTGCTCACTTCTGGTGTTAGCTTCTCGTCTTGTTCAATCATTTCATCAGCATTGAGGCGAAGCTGCAACTCATAGTCCTGGAACATGGCGTTGACACGGCGACGCTGCTCCATCAATTGCGCTTCAGTCGGATTCCCCTGCAAGGTTTCACGGCTAAGGCTTACAGGCTCAGCAGAGCCAGCCAAAGGAATGGTCTGTAAAACTGGGGGCTGTGATGCTGCAAGAACCGGATCCAACTGCTCACCACCGTTGTATTGCTGAACGCCAACAATCACGGCCAGTGACACTGCGGCAGCCATGCCCACCTGAGTGAGTTGCTGCAACCAAGATGGCATGCCTTTTTTGGCAGCCGCTGGCGTAGGTTGTGCTTCCTGAATTGGAACAACATTGGGTGCAGAGTGCGCGCCGTGCGCTGGCTCAGCTTCCAGTGCCATCGCAACATTTGATGCGATATCCCAACTCGGATTAGGCGTTTCTCCACGCATTACATCACGGGTGACAGCAAAGCTTTTCCATGTTTGCTGAGCCGATTGATCGTTTTCCAGCGCATCAATCATCGCCTGATCAATCTCGTCACCATCAAATAATGCGGAAAGGTTTTCTTTTTCAGCCATTTATTTCACCGTTATCAACAGGTAACACTGTTAGTGGTTCATCAGAGGACGAACACGTTTGTCTACCGCTTCCCTGGCACGGAAAATACGCGAACGTACCGTTCCTACCGGGCAGTCCATCACTTCTGCGATCTCTTCATAGCTTAAGCCATCGATTTCACGCAGGGTGATCGCCGTTTTCAGATCGTCAGGTAAAGATTCAATCGTACTGAAAACGACCTGTTTCAACTGTTCTGACAACATAAGGTTCTCAGGGTTCGAAATTTCTTTCAGTGCGCCACCATTTTCATAATTTTCCGCTTCTTCTGCGTCAATATCGCTTGATGGTGGGCGTCTGCCCTGTGCAACCAGATAATTCTTCGCTGTGTTCACCGCAATACGGTAAAGCCAGGTGTAAAACGCACTTTCTCCGCGAAATCCCGGCAAGGCGCGATACGCTTTTATAAAAGCTTCCTGCGCAACATCAGGCACGTCGCCGCTGTTGCTGACATAGCGAGAGATCAGATTGCATACCTTGTTTTGATATTTTACGACCAGCAGGTTAAACGCCTGCTTATCACCATTCTGTACGCGCTCAATTAAGGCTTGATCGGTTAACTGCTCGCTCATTCGAGCGCCTTCTCCTTATTATTGATACCAGTAGTCTGCTTTCACTGTGGCAGTGTTCACCGCTAAGGTCAGAACACTGTCAGCTACCGGTATATCTTCTCGCTCTTTGCCACTGTGGTGCCCGGCTTATTTTTCTGCCGCGCGGTTTTTATTGAGTGAGCACAGTGTATGAGTGAAACATTAAAAGAAAGTTCCCTAAACGGATTTCCGTCGTTATACGATTAGATCCGGATCGCAAAGTCTATCAGAATGTTTGGTCACACCCTAACCAACTCTCATTCTGCCGTTCCCACTCTGTCGCATAATGAAGCAACTGGCAACGTTCTACGTGTTGCCACATTAGTGTAAACTCACTGAAATGACTCGAACTCGTTGTTTCAGGTAGTCGGCTAACATGGCTACTTGGGAGAAAGGAATACGTAATCAATGAGCAACCAAGAACACGTGTGTGATGTGCTGGTGATCGGCAGCGGCGCTGCTGGTCTGTCTCTGGCGCTCCATTTGGCGCCGACTCAGAAAGTAATGGTGCTGAGCAAAGGACCGCGCAGCGAAGGGGCGACCTACTACGCACAAGGCGGTATTGCTGCAGTCTTTGATGAAAGTGATTCTGTTGAATCCCACGTTGAAGATACGCTGATTGCCGGTGACGGCATTTGCGAAGAAAACGTGGTGAGCTTTATCGCCGAAAATGCCAAGGAATGCGTTCAATGGCTGATTGATGGCGGTGTTCCTTTTGATCGCGAAGAAGACAGCGACGATGATGAGCCCAAATTCCACCTCACCCGTGAAGGTGGACACAGCCACCGACGCATTCTGCATGCTGCTGATGCAACGGGCGCTGCCGTGCAAACCTCTCTGCAAGAAAACGTGATGCAGCATCCCAACATCAAAGTGATGGAGCGTCACAACGCACTGGATCTTATCTCCCGTAAGAAAATCGGGATTTCCGGTGCCAACCGCGTGCTGGGTGCCTACATCTGGAACCGTGACCGTGAAGCTGTCGAAACCGTGCGTGCCAAGTTTGTGGTTCTTGCCACAGGCGGTGCATCCAAGGTTTACCAATATACCTCCAACCCAGATGTTTCCTCTGGTGACGGTATTGCTATGGCATGGCGCGCAGGCTGTCGGGTTGCCAACCTTGAATTTAACCAGTTTCATCCGACCTGCCTGTTCCACCCAGAGGCTCGTAACTTCCTGCTGACGGAAGCGCTACGTGGCGAAGGCGCATTTTTGCGCCGCCCTGATGGCTCCCGCTTTATGCCGGACTTTGATGAACGCGCCGAGCTTGCGCCGCGTGATGTGGTCGCCCGGGCGATTGACTATGAAATGAAGCGTCTGGGTGCGGACTGTATGTATCTCGACATCAGCCATAAAGATCCCGAATTCATCACCAAGCATTTCCCAACCATTGATGAAAAGCTGAAAACCTTTGGTTTCGATTTGACCAAGGAAGCGATTCCTATCGTTCCTGCCGCCCACTACACCTGCGGCGGCGTGATGGTTGACCAGAACGGTCAGACCGATTTGGAAGGCTTATACGCCATTGGCGAAGTCAGCTATACCGGACTTCATGGCGCTAACCGAATGGCGTCAAACTCGCTGCTCGAATGTGTGGTGTACGCTTGGGCTGCCGCCATGCACATTGGAGAGAATGCAGCCACAGCCGAAGTTCCACCAACGCTGCCGTACTGGGATGACAGTCAGGTATGTTGCTCAGATGAAGAGGTCGTTATCCAGCACAACTGGCATGAGTTACGCCTCTTTATGTGGGACTACGTGGGCATTGTGCGCTCTACCAAACGTTTGGAACGCGCGCTTCGCCGTATAGAGCTGCTCAAGCAAGAAACCAACGAGTACTACAGCAACTTCCGCGTTTCCAACAACTTATTGGAACTGCGTAACCTGCTTCAGGTGGCTGAACTGATGGTGCGCTGTGCCATGGCACGTAAAGAAAGCCGAGGCCTGCATTACACCATCGATTACCCCGATAAAATGGAGGATTCAGGCCCAACCATTCTGGTGCCAGACTTCCCTTGCTGAATCACAGATAGCAAAAAGCCCTCACAAGAGGGCTTTTTCATACCTAGCGCCATACAGCTATCTACTCAAGAACGGAAGCTCGACACCGCTGATTCCAGCTCACGGCTTTGCGCTGCAACCCTTGCTGCGGCTTGAGCATTTTCAGTGGTCGAGACAGTGTTCTCTGAGGTAATTTCCTGAATCGAATGGACGTTCTGGTTCACTTCTTTTGCCACCATGCTCTGCTCTTCAACTGCTGCGGCAATCTGGGTACTCATATCCATGATCTGCTGCATGTCGATGATAATGTTATCCAGCTCTGATGCGGCTTCTTCGACGTAACTGACCGATTGTTCGCTGTCACGCTGACAATGGTTAATGCGGTCAACGACGCTGTTGGTTTGCTCCTGTAGGGAAGCAATCATGGTCGCAATCTCATCTGTTGATTTGTTCGTACGGGTAGCCAGGGAACGCACTTCATCGGCAACCACCGCAAAACCACGACCTTGCTCACCAGCACGTGCTGCTTCAATCGCTGCATTCAGAGCCAACAAGTTGGTTTGCTCTGAAATGTCTTTGATCACATCTACCACAGTACCAATCTGTTGAGAGAGCGACACCAAACTATGAATGTCATTGTTTGCAGTACCCAAGCCGTTAGACAGTGTCAGGATAGCTTCGCGGGTTGTCTGCACTGTTTGATGACCTTTCTGAGCGCGGGCAAGGCTTTGGCCTGCATTCGCAGCCGCCGTTTCAGTGTTGCTGGCAATCTCACGAATCGTCGCTTCCATTTCATTGACGGCTGTCGCGGCCATGTCGGCTTCTGAATGTTGACGGCCTAATGCCGCTTCAGCGTTATTGCTACGAGATTGCACATCTGAAGCGGTAGCATTCAATGTTGTGATTGAGACTTTTACACCGGCAATCAGGGTCTGGCAGTGTTCCAGCACTGAGTTAAAGTCTTTTGCTACCAGCGCAATCTCATCCTTGCCTTCGGCCTCTGCACGCAGGGTTAAATCACGGTCTGACGCCACTTGTTCCATGGTGCGGGTTAATGTGCTCAGACGGCGCTGGATAAAACGGTTGAGCAAGATACTGGCTGCGATAAGCAGCGATGAAATCACCACCAGCACTATCAAGGCGCTAATGGTCAGAGTACGTTCTGCACTTTCCAGCTCGTTGGCCAGTTGTGCACGCATGTCGTCAAAATCCGCTTCCACCTGATGAGTTTGGCCTCGGATGTTCCCTAAAAGGCCTGACTTGTGATCAAGCCCAACCTCACGGCTGACTTGCATGTAGCGCTCTACCAAAGTTTTCTGGGCGTCCAGAGAAGTAAGGCCAGTGTCACGCTTCACGTTTTGCCAGACACGGCTGAATTCTTCAAAGCGCGCTTCATTTGCATCCACCATCAAAAGCCGGCTCAGCGTCACCAGATACGCAATGTCATCGATTGATGGGTTGTCTTGCAGAAGCTGCTCGTTATTTGCAGTCAGCTCGCCATGAATACCCGAAGTACGGTTCAAGCCAAGTCTTTCGTATCCCTTCGACAATGCCAGAAAACCGCTGTGGTAATTCTTCATCGCCTGAGAAACCGCACTGATTTGTGGCAGGGTGATATCCAGACGGTTAGCTTCCTCTGCCAAGGTATTCAAATCGTCTTCAAACTTGGCAACATTACCGGAGAAGCGCTCTACGTATTTGGCATTCAATCTCGCCAGAAAATCTTTTTCATTACGACGCAGGTTAAGCAAACGCACTTCAAGCTCTGCAACCAGGGATTGTTTGGTTTTCAGATCCACCATTCGATCAGAGGCTTGCCACCCGATGAACGCGAATAAAAGTAACGACAGGGCGGAAAACGCCGTCAGACCGTATAATTTTGTTCTTATTTTCATGTCACCTCTTCCCTCTCCACTTCTTGAGTCGGCGGCAGCACTGATGCCTGCTTGAATCTTTATCGGCGCAATCAATGGTTCGTTTAGACATGATGTACGCTAAAACATAAAAAGGGAAAAAAGATCACACTTTCAACACTAGACAAACTCGACTGAGGTGACGAAAGGTCTCACTATCAAAGGCATCATACGCCAACGCTAAACGGCGGCACTCAAAGGGTGAAGTCAATTCCAGAACAATCAGGTGACGACTGAAAAAGCACACCTGGGAAACGTAGAAGTTATCTCCATTCCAGCGGCACGCTCCTTCAATATTGAGGAAAAGCTCACCACCACGAAGCGTAAGAAAGGACAACTGCGTGTGTATTTCACGAATCAGGAGACAAAGGAGAAGCACTTTGGCTTCGAGGGGGATGGCACTGGCAACAAACAAAGTGAAAGCTGCCAGTGCATAGATCATACCTACCCCAACCTTCAACAGGCGGGAAGGCTGAATATCGGTATTAACGGAGTTTGCTGCGGTTGTGCTCGACAATTTTGTCTGTCATCGCCGCCAGCTCAGGCTTCTCGCTACGGCCATGCCCCATCAACCAAGTAAACAGATCCGGATCATCGCATTCCAACAAAGCGACGAAATGAAGTTTTTCGTCTTCTGTCAGTGAATCAAAACATTGCTCAAAAAATGGCATGATAATGACATCCAGTTCCAACATGCCACGACGGCATGCCCACTTGATACGCGCTTTATCTTCTGCGCCCAGCATGAGTACCTCGAAAATTAGGCCAAAATAACTGGCCCAAATAGTATCAGCGAGCTGATCGCCTTGCTACGGCTCCCGGATTGAATCTTGTAACCCTGTGATCTGACCCCATATCAGTGGTATATCGACCGCTGTCGCATTAACATATGAATCCTGATTTTTAAGCGAGAAACTCCATGACGAACTGGTATCAATCACACGCTTTCAACCGTCTTCCTCTTTCTTCAGACAGCGCGTTGCCAGCCCTGTCAGTGATCGCTCTGGATAACTTTTCCCTGATCACCGCCATCGGTCAGGATACAGTGCCATACCTGCAAGGCCAGTTGACCTGTGATTTGGTGTCGCTGGAGAAAACCCGGTCAACGCTCGCTGCTCACTGTGACGCCAAAGGAAAGGTGTGGTCTGCCATTCGCCTGTTCCATCACAACGAAGGGGTGGCTTACGTTCAGCCAGCATCTGTCGCTGAAAAACAGCTGGCTGAAATTAAGAAATATGCTGTTTTTTCTAAGGTCGAATTTGCACTTTCTGAGCAAATTCTGGTGGGTATTGCCGGTGAAAAAGCGGACAGTGCCGTGGAATCGCGCTTTACCGGAGAAGGCGATGTTCGCTCGACCCAAACCGGTTCGGCTGTTCGCATCGATAAAAACCGCTGGTTGCTGGCGATGAACGCAGATGAAGCTGACACACTGATCACTGAGCTAGGCGAAAGAGCCACCCTGAGTGACAGCTCACTATGGACACTGTTGGAGCTTCGCGCAGCAATGCCTGCGATTGAAGAAGCGAACATCAGCGAGTTCATTCCTCAGTCCATCAACTTGCAGGCGCTGGATGCCATCAGCTTTAAGAAAGGTTGTTACACCGGACAGGAAACTGTTGCGCGCGCGAAATATCGTGGTATCAACAAACGCGCCGCTTATCTTCTTCAGGGTGAAGCGGCAGAAGCACCGAAAGCCGGCGATACCTTTGACCGTAGCGTGGGCGAAAACTGGCGTACTGGTGGTACCGTGCTCTCTGGCTACCGTTTTGAAGACGGTCTGGCACTGGCATTGGTTGTATTACCAAACAACCTTGATGATGACAGCCAATTCCGCTTGGCCGACACAGAGGCGCTTTGGCAGAAAGTCGATCTGCCATACCGTCTGGAAGACGACGCTTAATGATGACTTCGATTGATACCCCTATCCTCTCCATTTTGCGCGATGCTGGCATCGCACACCGCTTGTTGCCTCATGAAAGTGAGGCAACGACCATACTCGATGCAGCCAAGCAACGCGGTGTTAAGCCGGATCAATTGGTCAAATCCATGTTGCTGCGCGATATGGGCGGACAAATGGCATTGGCATGCGTGCCAGGTACGGCGTCTGTTGATCCCAAGAAAGTCCGCGACCTTCTTGGTTGTCGGCGCATGACCATGGTCGATAGCAAGCATGTGCAGAGCATTACCGGCTATTCACCTGGCATGGTGACGCCTATTTCGGTGTTTGGCATGTTGCCAATATTCTTCGACCCAAGCCTTGCTGAGTTCGAACACATCAACATCAGCAGTGGTTCACCCATGGCAGGCGTAGAACTTCGCTTTCAGGATTTGGTCGACTTTTGTCAGCCTACCATTGCTGATATTAGACGTGATGACGAGACCAGTGCATGAAGCCGGTGAATTGGCGCGGCGTTGATCTCAACCTTCTGGTTGCCTTCGCTGCGCTAATGGAAACCCGCAGCGTGACCCGCGCTGCCGAGAAACTCTCGATTGGCCAATCTGCCATGAGCCACAACCTCTCCCGGCTGCGCACCCTACTTGATGACCCGCTTTTCCATCGTCAAGGCAATGAAATGCAACCGACGGCACGTGCCTTCGAGCTAGAGCCTGTTATTACCGCTCTTCTCGACACCATTGCCAACGATGTACTGACCCCAGTGTCGTTCGAGCCGAAGCAATATTCTGGACCCGTTCGCATCGGTTTAACCGACTATGCTGAGTTGGTTTTTGCCCCGGCGTTGTTTGATGTGTTCCGAGAGCAAGCGCCGCAGTGTCAACTCAGTTGCCGCCCAGTCGATCGGATCAACTACCGCGAGGCATTGAAAAACGATCAGGTTGATGTGGTATTGGGTGCAGTGGAAACAGAAGACCCCGTGTTATTGATGGAAGAGCTCTACACCGAAAAACATGTCTGCTTGTTTGACCCAGAATCCACGGGGCTGAATGCTCCTCTGTCATTGACCGACTACACCAAAACGCCTCACGCCTTGGTGACGGTAGACGGCCAGTTAAGCAGCCCTGTTGATAACACGCTCAAATCCCTGGGTTGCGATCGCCAGGTCGTCATGGGTTCACAACGTTTCCTTACCGTTCGTCATCTTCTCTCTGGACGCAACCTTATCTGCACGGTGGCGGAGTTAATGGCAAAACTCGACATGTTCAATGACAAGCTTGCTATCAGTGCCACACCTATCGATGTCAGCAATTTTGTTATCCGCCAAATCTGGCACAAGAAAAATGCCACCAGTGCTAAAAACCTTTGGATACGCCAAACCATTGATAAAACAGTACGTAATCAAGTACAGGATTTACGTGCCAGATAGATAGGCTTAATGCCTTACTTTCCATACTGTGACCAACCCCAAAGTCACACGATTACATCCCTAAAATTTTGGGTAAGTGTCATATCTGTCACACAGTAGTCATACCCCTCCAGCTATAATGCCGCCCGCCAAAACCGAGTAAGCAGGTGACAGTTTTTCGTTGTCAGCAGGTCTTATCGGTTTAGGAAGTTGGCAGGAAATATAACCCAAGGCTCCAAAGCTTCAGGGATAAAAATAAAAAGGAATTGCGAATGCGGATGTTTCATCGTTATGTCCCAACCCTTATTGCGAAACACGTTTACCGGTTATTCAGTGGACGGATTCACATTGATGGACGGGGTGATTTCGACTTTCATCAAGGAATGGTGCAGGCGCAGTCAGATGGAAATATTGAACACTTTCGGACAGTGAAGGAGATCAACACAGAGATCCGCAAGCTGAAAGAGATGTACTGATGGCTCAGGCACGTTTAACCTGACACCTCGCTTGAAAAAACACCGCGATTGACGCGGTGTTTTTTTTATCTGCAGGAAAAGGGATTATTCCTCTTCCTCGATAGAATCCTGATACGCTTCGGCATCCAACAGCTCATTAATTTCCGCTGAATCAGTGATGCGGATTTGGAATAACCAGCCATCGCCGTAAGGGTCGCTGTTTACCAACTCTGGAGATCCTTCCAAGTCTTCATTGATCGCCACAATCTCACCGGTCAATGGGGTATAGATATCTGATGCTGCTTTTACCGATTCCGCCACGGCACAATCATCACCTGCATCTACCGTATCGCCCACATCCGGTAAATCAACAAACACCATGTCGCCCAGCAAAGCCTGTGCATGGTCAGAAATGCCCACGGTATACACATCGTCACCTTCTGGTCTCACCCACTCGTGAGAAGTCGTGAATTTCAGCTCAGATGGGATATTGCTCATAAATCAGATTCCTTCTAGAAAAACGTGCTGCAGCGCTCGACAAATAAGGGATAGCACACGGTGTTAGATACGCAAATTAGGAAAGCCTTGAACAGTTCGCAAGAAAAATCACCACACAAAAACCAATTGTTTTAACTCGATCAAGCCTTGCTCTTATCTCGTGAAAATCAGCCCCATTCTTCTGACAGTCACCACCAAAGAAAAAACGCCAATGATCAGTCTCGATCATTGGCGTTTTTATCATGTCTCAGGTGAGAATTAACCGTCGACTTTGTTCAGGTGAACATCCATTTGCGGGAATGGAATTTCGATACCTTCTGCGTCCAGCGCCTCTTTCATCGCTTGCAGCAGGTCAAAGTAAACTGCCCAGTAATCTGCGGTACGAACCCATGGACGAACCACCAGGTTCACGGAAGAGTCTGCCAATTCAACCACGCCAATTGTTGGCTCTGGGGTCGTCAGCAAACGGGTTTCTTTCGCCAGTACATCAGCCAACACTTGTTTGGTTTTTTGCAGGTCAGCACTGTAAGACACGCCTACAACGTAATCGATACGACGAGTGTCATGCTTAGAGTAGTTAGTGATTGGGCTTGAGATGATCGCACCGTTTGGCACCACAACCATCTTGTTGTCTGGTGTTTTCAGTACCGTTGAAAAAATCTGGATAGAATCCACAGAACCTGCAACACCAGCCACTTCTACATAGTCGCCAGATTTGAATGGGCGGAATGCAACAATCAACACGCCTGCTGCGAAGTTAGAAAGAGAGCCTTGCAGTGCGAGGCCAACAGCCAGACCGGCCGCACCGATAACCGCAACCACAGAAGCCGTTTGCACACCCAGACGACCCAACGCCGCAATGAGCACGATAACGAACAGCAGGTAACGAACAAAAGTATGCACGAAGTCGACAACGGCATCGTCGAGTTCTTTCTTGCGCATGACTTTAGCAACACCATTGGCAATCGCTTTCACGATCCAGTTACCAATGATAAGAATGAGGAGAGCAGAGATGATGTTGACACCATATTGAAGCAGCAGATCCTGATTGCCGTTGAACCAGTTCATGGCTTCGTTAGTAGCATTTTCCATTGCGATTTCCTTGGTATAGTTATGCCGTGTTTAGCTTTTTCCTAGGGTTCCACAGGACGGTACAACAAATTCCTGACGAAACTGCTCGGATAAAATCAGAGCTGAGTTTACAGTTTAAGCAGCAACAGAAAGTGTCTCAAATTTAAAACGAAAACACTGTTTTTTTGGTGTATTCACGAGACCATATGCATAAAAAAACCCCGTCGTCAGACGGGGTTTCAGCATTAAGTTTGAGCAGCAAGGCGTTTAAGCAACTTGCTTTTCTTCTTCTGGAGCAGCAGCTTTTGCCATTGCTGCGTGGTAGTGAACGTCCATTTGCGGAAATGGAATTTCAATACCCTCTTTATCCAGACCTTCTTTGATCGCTTGCATCAGGTCAAAGTAGGTTGACCAGTAATCTTCTGTTTTCACCCACGGACGCACAACGAAGTTTACTGAAGAGTCCATCAGCGCATGAACACCGATAGTTGGTTCTGGATCTTGCAGTACGCGCTCGTCCGCTTTCACGATGCGGGTCAGTACTTCTTTAGTCTTCTGCAGATCAGCCTTGTAAGACACACCAATAATGAAATCGATACGACGGGTCGCATGACGTGAGTAGTTGGTGATTGGGCTAGAAATGACAGTGCCGTTAGGAACCACTACCATTTTGTTGTCTGGGGTCGTCAGTACTGTAGAGAAGATCTGGATAGACGCAACAGAACCAGCCACACCGCCAACTTCTACATAATCACCGGATTTAAACGGACGGAAAGTCACAATCAGCACACCAGCTGCGAAGTTCGACAGTGAACCTTGCAATGCCAGACCGATAGCCAGACCCGCCGCACCAATAACCGCAACGATAGACGCCGTTTCAACACCAACACGGCCCAATGCCGCAATCAGCACAATCGCGAACATCACATAGCGAACCATGTTCTCGATAAAATCGACAACCGTTTGGTCCAGATCGCGTTTCTTCAATACTGCAGCGACAGAGCCTGCCACTTTCTTCACTACCCAGTTACCGATGAACAGAATAAGTAGCGCAGTCACAACGTTCACTGCGTATTGGATCATCAACTCCTGGTTGGAGGCCAACCAGTTCATCGCTTCAGTTGCTGTTTGTTCAACAGACTCAACAGCGTTTTGCTCAGTCATTTACATCTCTCACAAAGGCTAATACCAATCGTAGTAAATATCTGCTCATCCTAGCTTGTTAAAATACTCGATAACTGCGTTGGAAAATTTGATTGTAGAATAA
>NZ_LASY01000045.1:0-24529 GCF_000973155.1 Grimontia sp. AD028
GTTGTCCCTTTTTGATGGAGATGACTACACCTGCAAAGGGACGCCGCGATCACAACACCAGTCAAACTCGCTGAACCGCGCATCTTCAGATTGTTTGGGTATAAGACTCAACACAATAGCAATGCGCCACGCCCGATTTTGTCTTGTCTGTATTCCACATCAGGAATTTCTGTGGCTATCCGCAACACAGAGAGCATAAATGGGCGTAAACCTGTAACCACACTTTCTATCCGTATTTAGCCTTATCTTGCTTCGCTATACTTCAACAGCTCAACTAAGGAAGCTCTGGATTTACGCTCCAGCTCGCTAAATGGAAGATAAAATGAATCAATACGTTGTATGCGCACTCTACAAATTTGTGCGCCTTGAAGATTATGTGGAACTCCGTGAGCCATTGAAGGCGTTAATGGAGAAAAATGACATTCGCGGCACCTTGCTGCTGGCGAACGAAGGGATTAACGGCACCGTCGCCTCCACGCGCGAAGGTATCGACACCCTGTTGGCATGGCTTAAGAAAGACCCTCGCCTTGCTGATACCGTCTATAAAGAGTCATTCGACGAAAACCAGCCATTCAACCGCACTAAAGTGAAACTTAAGAAAGAGATCGTCACCTTGGGTGTAGAAGGCATCGACCCACGCCATGTGGTCGGCACCTATGTGAAACCTGAAGACTGGAACGAACTGATTTCCGACCCCGAAGTGTTTGTGGTGGATACCCGCAACGATTACGAAATCGAAATCGGCACCTTCAAGAATGCGGTGAACCCAAAAACCGACACATTCCGCGAGTTTCCGGAATACGTCGCCCAAAATATGGACCCAGCCAAACACAAGAAAGTCGCTATGTTCTGTACAGGCGGGATTCGCTGTGAGAAATCGACTGCATATATGAAAGAGCAAGGCTTTGAAGAGGTTTACCACCTGGAAGGCGGCATTCTGAAATATCTGGAAGAAGTGCCGCAGGAAGAGAGCCTTTGGGAAGGCGATTGCTATGTATTTGATGGCCGAGTGGCAGTAAACCATCAGCTCGAAAAGAGCGGTTACGCCATGTGTAACGCCTGCCGCTTGCCTATCACCGAAGAAGACATGCAGTCTGAAGCGTTCGAGCAAGGCGTCAGCTGCCCTAAGTGCATCGACAAACACACCGACGAGCAAAAAGCCCGTTTCCGTGAACGTGAAAAGCAAGTGCAGCTCTCAAGGGCGCGCGGCGAAATTCATGTAGGCGGCGAAGCTGACCAAATCATTACCCAGCGAAGAAATGAAAAGCTGGCGAAGAAGGCAGAGCAGCGAAAAGCAAAGTAAGGCTGTTTGATTGCCCCAAACTAAAATCCCCTCAGCGGAAACGCGAGGGGATTTTTTGCTGTTCGTCCGAAGCTGGTTTGGGTAAAAGCTTCTTAGAACAATGAAGATACTCTTAAACGAGCTTTTCACATATTTTTTCACTGGGATACCATATATTCAAAATTCGCACTCTATAATGCTTGGCTCTGTCACAAAACTACAGCCCGATTCTTGGTAAGTCAGGTTAAGAGTAAGTGCTAAGATATGCTCCTAGAGCGATTTAAGTGCGTCAAGTGGGCGTTTTGAGATGCTAGTCGGCTATTTACTATAATGGACATCAATTTCTCATTAACCCTATAATCCCTTTCCTTGTCTTGCCTTTATAATACCCGCAGTTTGAATTTTGAGTGATAGTGATGAATTTTAGGTATGACATTAATGGATTGAGAGCAATAGCAGTGATAGCCGTTGTTCTGTTCCACTTCAACCCTGCTTGGGTTCCCGGTGGGTTTGCAGGTGTTGACGTGTTTTTTGTTATCTCTGGTTTTTTAATGACGGGGATAATTTTTAGAGGGTTAGAGAACGATAGTTTCAATCTCTTTAAATTTTACGTAGCTCGTGCGAATCGCATAATTCCTGCTCTTGCTGTTTTATGCCTAGTGCTTTTGCTTTACGGATGGTTTTATCTCACACCTTTAGATTACAAAGCGTTGAGTAAGCATGTTGCTAGTAGTGTGGGCTTTGTTTCCAATGTAATTTATTGGAGGGAGTCAGGATACTTTGACGCTGCATCGCATGAAAAATGGTTATTGCATACATGGTCATTATCTGTTGAATGGCAGTTCTATATTCTTTATCCAATCGTATTGGTTGCACTTAAAAAGTATTTATCTCTAGAAAACTCAAAGCGATTAATTGTAATTGGAACAGTTTTAGGTTTTTGTCTAAGTGTTGTAGCAACAATGAAGTGGCCAAATCCAGCGTACTATCTTCTCCCAACAAGAGCGTGGGAAATGATGATGGGTGGCGTGGCTTTTCTTTATCCTTGGAGTTTATCTGGAAGTAAAAAGAAACTTACAGAGATTATAGGCTTAGCTTTAATCTTGAGTTCGTATGCTTTTGTGTCTAGTGATATACCATGGCCTGGCCACTTTGCTTTGCTTCCTGTTCTTGGTGCATATCTAGTAATTGTTTCAAATCAACAATCTAGTTTCATAACAAAGAACGCTCTCTTTCAATACTTAGGTAAATGGTCATATTCGATCTATTTATGGCACTGGCCAATAGTTGTCTTAGGCTACTATTTTGATCTACAGAACTGGGCTTTATATGGATTACCACTGTCTGTCATTTTAGGTTTTTTAAGCTTTAGATTTATTGAAGGATTTAAATTTAAATCATTTATTCTTTGGAGGGATTTCTTTAGAGTTAAACCTGTTTATATGGCTATTTTTTTAGGGGCAGTTTCTAGTATCTCATTCGTTTACAATGGCTTTGAACATCGAATGCCAGAAGACTTTAAAGTGATTGCTAGTAATGCAAAACCTAGCCCTTATCGAGAAACATGTCACATAGAGAAATATCAAAAACCAGAGTTATCATGCGAGTATTTTAAAGACAGTGTTCAATGGGCCATACTGGGAGATAGCCATACTGTTGAGATAGCTTATGCCCTTGCTGAGAAATTAAAAGAATATCAGAAAGGACTAAAGCATTTTAGTTTTTCTGGTTGTATTCCATCTTACACTCAGAGTGACGACTACTCTAGATGTTCTAAATGGTATAATGAATCAGTACATCATATTATCAATGACAACCATATAAAAAATGTTGTATTTAACCATAGATACTCGGCAGCTCTTTTAGGTGGGCATGAATCTATTTATCCAGAAATTGGCACTTTAAGTGATAAGCATGAAGATATATTAAGCTCGATTGATAATGCCATTAAAGACTTGGCGAATAGCAAAGATAAGGTTTATGTATATCTTCCTATTCCAGAAATAAAGAAACCAATAGGCAAACTATTGGCAAAATCATGGTTAAATAACTATGGATATGAAAATATATCTGGAGCAAGTTTAGATTTTTATAAGAATAGAAATAAAATAATCATTAACCATTTCAAAGAAAAAAATTATCCCGACAATGTGATTTTCTTAAACCCTCGAAACGCATTTTGTAATGAAGAAGATTGTTTCGCTGTAAAGGATGGGAAAGCTCTCTACTTTGATGAGGATCACCCATCTGTTGTCGGTGCTAGGTTACTGGTTGATCTTATCCCTTTTGATTTACCATAAACCTCGTTGTAAACACCAAAGAACTAGAGGCTGATCATCAGCCTCTTTTTTATTGCTCTATCACACTTTGGGGCAAGATCAACTTAACTCAGTCCTTTCAGAGCGTCCTTACTCATAATTTTTTCACGCAACCTTAAAAGCAATCCTCTCCGCCACACGTTTCCAATAAGACCCCGCCTCTACAGAGGTTTTCTCAAAGTCCTGCACAAACAAGCCGCGGAAGCGGTACATGGTTTGCCCCACTTCATTACGTACTCGGGCAAATACAACCATGGTCGTATCTTGAGTGAGGCTTTTTTCTATCGCAGTCGCACGCTTTTCCATCGACTCAATGTTGTATTCATGGATTTCTTTGCCATCCTGACTGAGTTCGTTGTACCACTCTCCGTTCGGGTACAGCTTCGGGAACCAAAGTTTGTACTTTGGATATCCTGGAACGGATGCCGTCGACCGCTGGAATCCGGCATAGTTATGACCGAAAAGGTTGCACACTTCGACGCTGGTTCTGAATGCCACATCATCTTTTAGATCGACATAACCCAGCGCTTTAAAGCGCTCAATAGAATGCTCAACTTCGGGGTTCCAAGGTGCGAATACCCCTTCCGCTTTTTGCAGTTCGATTTTGGCTTTGATTAGCGCGACTAACTCATCAACCTGTTGGTTGATTTGCTCAATCGAGGCCGAAGCATCAATGCGGTGAACCTCATGCTGAGTCGCGGTAACAATATCCAACTCGCGGATTTTGTCGGCATCGATTTGCTGCTTGTGAAAGCCTTCATCAATCTCAACATGAAGCTGTAACTGTGGCAGATAGAGATCGGTCAGCGCAAAGCCATCTGGTCTTGAAACATACTGTTGGGTGATGAATTTTACATCCAGATCATCAACTTTATGGATGATGCGGGAAATGGCATAAAGCTCGAAGCGTTTGTGGGTACAACGTTGTAACTGACGGGTAAGGTGAAGCGTTTTCATTTTGGGTAGTGTTTACGTGCGAAATGACACGATCCCAAGGAATGTCGGATTGCGAAACAAGTTATTCGAGATGAAGGGGAATTTTCAGAACGCTAGATGGGTGGAAGCCCCCTCAGCCACATCCCGGCACACACGTCCCAAGCGCGGGCTGCTTCCTTCCGGACCTGACCCAGTACACAAGTTAGTGTTGCGGGAGGACCAAGGGGGCCTCCATAGATTTGATACACCAAAAATCTCTTGAGAAAGAAACCGTTGGTTCGAGCGCATTATGTGGGATGGCTACGCCCAATGCAAGGGGTTATCTGGCTTTCAGCAACCAAGTGGTGAGAATTTACCCGCCCTACTCTTCTTCGTTTTCTGTGTGGAGAAGGTAATCGCCAAGCCAAGCAATGGTCAGAGACAACAACCAGGCGACAAACACCGGGTTTGGCACTGAGAATTGTGGGAAGACGACGATAGTGGCAAAGGCAATGGCTGGCAGAATCACGCAGAGTTTATCGCCGCGCTGTTCACCACCGATGCGTTGGAGTTCCTGGAGCGCCAGCACCAGCATACTGCCGCAGAAGGCGAACATGGCACCTTGGGTTTGTCCGCCTGCCAGTAGGGCGACAATCAGCGCCACAGGCCACCAGCTAATTTTCTTCACTGGCTTCCAGAAGTAGGTCGCGACCCAAACCATGATGACGCAGAAGATCTGCATCAGGGTGTAGCTGATAGCGCCGCCGAGTTTCTCATCCCCTTGCAGCGCGAGCACGCCGCATTCCATGGCGATAACAACTGAGATAACCAGCAAGGAGACCTGCCAGTTACGACGCTCCCCGGTGATGAGCACCAGAGCAGGAAGGATCATCCAAAGGCTGAGTGAAATCGCAACAGGTTGATAAGGCATCATGGCGCCAAAGCCAATCAAGCCAAGTGCAAGAATCCATACAGCGATACCGCCGGAACCAGCAAAAAAGAGAGCGGGGATCGCGAAAGCAAGCAGAGGGATATCGCCTTCAGCAAAGGCAGAAGAAAGTGCAGCACCCATGACCATGACTGCTGCTGTCACCATTAGTGTCGTCGCATACCACATTTAGCACCTCCTGCGCTTCATGCCGACAGTGATACCTCGTTCCTTCTTTGATGTATTTGTATTCAGGTGAGGTATGATGTTTCTAATTATAATTTCTCCGTCAGTTTCAATATGCCCAATTTTGATGACCAAATCTATGCAGTACTTATCCAAATACCCCCAGGAAAAGTAACAACTTACGGTGATGTCGCAAAATTAGCAGGGTTTCCCCGTCACGCGCGCCATGTCGGCAAGCTTCTTGGCTCACTGCCGAAGGATTCCAAGCTGCCTTGGTTTCGTGTGATCAACTCCAGTGGGATGATTTCGCTCAAGGGAGAGAGCTTTGTCAGACAGCGTGAGAAGCTGTTGGATGATGGGGTAGAAGTCAAAGAAAACGGCGCAGTATCATTGCGCCGTTTCAGATGGGATGGAGAACCAGCCTAGGTGCCTAGCGTTATCGAATGGCGCTGACCACCTGAATTTCCACGTTCTGTGTCTTGGCAGGGTCATTAATCACGTGGGTGGCGGTGTCGCTGATAAACATTAACTGGCCATCGACTTCAATGCGTGCACTCACGTTGTAGGTGTGGCCCGGTTTAATCTCTGAAGGTGAGTAAGTCAGCGAGAATGGCAGCGGAACCTGACGCCCTTCTGTCATGTAGGACTGGCTGCTGATCACGTCCATTGGCGCATCAGCTAATGACACATCCGCCAGAGTTACCGTCAGTTTGGCGTTATCCGGCAGGGCAATACGCTGCAAGTAGTAAACTTCACCTGTCACTGTTGCCATGTCTTGGTCCTTAATAATGTCAGTACATGCGGTGAATGCGAGTGCCATCAACGCAGCAAAAAATCCAAAAAAGGCCTTCTTCATGGTAAAACTCCAAGTGACGCAAGCGTCTAAAATACTGATAAAACCAACAACAAGTTTATCACCGTTGCATATTCAACCATTGGAAAAATGTGGATTTGAGATCACACCTTTCAACATCCACTGGTTGTCGCGTGAGGCAGAGTAATGTATGCCACCTCGCAAGGTTAGAGAGCATACATGCTGAATAAGTTCGAAATAAACGACATGATGAGAGCGATCTGTCATTTTTCTGTCAAAACAAACAACAATATGATGTCAGACTGGCTTAAAGAGGAATTATGAGTACGAAATTGGAAGAACTGCTGGCTTTGCTTAAGCTCGAGCAGATTGAAGAAGGGCTTTATCGTGGACAGAGCGAGAACCTTGGCTTGCCTCAGGTTTATGGCGGTCAGGTGATTGGTCAGGCACTTTCTGCCGCCAAAGGGACTGTCGAGAGCGACCGTTTTGTGCATTCCTTCCACAGCTACTTCCTTCGCCCCGGCGACCCAGAAAAGCCTATCGTCTATGACGTAGAAAATTTGCGTGATGGTCAGAGCTTCAGCACCCGCCGCGTGAAAGCAGTGCAATACGGAAAACCGATTTTCTACCTGACCGCTTCTTATCATAAGAATGAACCAGGGCTTGAGCACCAGTTCACCATGCCGCAGGTTCCAGGGCCGGAAGGCTTGATGTCAGAAAAACAACTGGTCGACTCAATCGCCCAGCACCTACCGAAAAAGGTGATTGAAACCTTTGGTGGCGACCGCCCGATTGAAGTTCGCCCCGCTGTGGTGGTGAACCCACTTGCCCCTGAAAAGCAGGAAGCCAAGCAATACCTTTGGATCCGCACCAACGGCAAGATGGTCGACGACCCGCGCGTCCACCAGTATCTGCTGGCATACGCGTCGGACTGGGGCTTCTTGGTCACCGCACTGCAACCTCATGGCGTGACCCTAATGACACCGGGGCTGAAAGTCGCCACCATCGACCATGCGATGTGGTTCCACCGTGAATTCCGTATGGATGAATGGCTGCTGTTTGCGATTGATAGCCCATCAGCCAGCGGTTCACGCGGTTTGGTGCGTGGCGAGATTTACAACCAGAAAGGCGAACTGGTTGCTTCTGCAATTCAGGAAGGTTTGATGCGGAAGAATCCCAGAGCTTAATCGGGGCTTAAAACGAACAAAGGCCAGCGCGAAGCTGGCCTTTTCTGTTTTCACGCGATTAACTTAGAAGTCGTAACGCATGCCTGCTTGCAGTTGGTCATCTTTACCATCAAGGCCTTCGAATTTGTAGCCTGCGTAAGCGCGGAAGTTGCCGTTGAATTTGTAAACCGCTTCTGCAGCAAAGTTGTTGGCTTCTTCGGTATTGGTGTCGTCGTACTCACCAAAGTTGTATACCGCCACCAGCGCCAGTTGCTTAGTCGCTTTGTATTGAGCTGCCACTTCATAACCGGTGTAGTCCTGATTGCCTTTTGAACCAGCGGTGTAAAGTGCGCCCAGCGTAAAGCCGTTTTGCGAGTATTCAGCCGCCAGGTTGACTTGGTCATCGCTGTCAGTGCCTGCATCCTGAGAGACGTAACCTGCACCAAGGCTGACTACACCAAAGCTATACAGCGCAGAGATGCCGTAGCTGTCTGCATCTTTCTCGTCGGCTGCAATGTAGTTGGCTTGAATAGACAGCGCGTCAAACTCGCCAGCGTACAGGAAGTTGTTTTCACGCTTGTCTTTGTTGCCTGAAACCAAGTCTGCCGCGTCACCACCAAAGGTCGCCATCACATCGGTAATGTCAGTCAGCTGAACCTGTGCAGAATCTTGCTTACCGTAAGAAAACTCACCCGCTGATGTGCCGAAACCAGCGAAGATGTAGCGGTTCTTCAGGCTATCGCCACCGCTGAACTCAGCTTCGTATTTACCGAAACCGTAGAGACCTTCTGAGATTTCCGTTTTGCCTTTCAGGTTAAAGCGCGCACGGGATTTATCTTCAAAAGAGCTGTTGGTGTCGCTCTCGTTGTTGTCAGACACGTTGAAGCGCGCTTCAGCACGGCCACCGACTTTCAGGGATGTCCCTTCGCTGTCGTAGACCGTCGCCGCGAAAGAGGAAGTTGAAGCGAGTGCGATAAGCATTGCAGAGGTTAACGCTGCGTTTTTCATTTCTTACTACCTTATTGTATTTGGGGGGCTTTCTTGCCCAATAAAGAAAAAGCGGGGGCTAAGGTAGGGCTGAAAAATGACAGTTCGGTTTCTGTCGGGTGACGTTTATGTTCCACCGGAATGACCAAATGATGACTGTCGACTGACCTCTCAACACCTTGTAATCTCGGGATATTCATCACACAGAAAGTTACGAGGCATATCTTTCGCTTTAGGCTGTCGGAAATCTTCAAGACTCCTTTTCCACCAAGAGCCAGAATGGACAAAACATCAACAAGGAGAGGGAATAATGAAGTTTAGATACACGATTATGTACGTGGAAAACGTTGAACAAACATTGGCGTTCTACGAACAGGCTTTCGGGCTGGAACGCGCCTTTCTGCATGAAAGCGGCGATTATGGCGAGCTGAACACCGGCGACACCAAACTCTCTTTCTCATCACTAGCGCTGATGACTTCGCTCGGCAAGCACCCAAGTTCTGGAAACCCGCACTCACCCAACTTTGAAATCGCCTTTGAAACCGATGATGTGGCGGGAAACCTTTCCAATGCGCTGAAAGCAGGGGCGGAATTGGTGCAGAATGTTGAAGAAATGCCCTGGGGACAAACCACCGCTTACGTACGCGATTTGAATGGGTTTTTGGTAGAGATTTGTACCGCTGTGGCAGGCTAACCTTGGCCCTCAATAACCGGGAACGTAAAGCTGTTCGGTAAGATCTTTTCTGAGCTTTAATTCACTTGGTGTCACACCAAACCAGCGTTTAATTTCGCGGCTGAAGTGCGCCTGATCGGCGTAGCCAAAATCAAAGGCAGTATCAATCAAGGGTGCACCTTCGGCAATGGCACGGGCACTTTGTCTTGCCCTTGCCAATTGAACCCAGAACAAAGGCGACTTACCGCTCCGTTTGAGAAGGTGCCTTTGCAAGGTTCTCTCACTGACACCAAGCGAGCGCGCAATATCAGCCACAGAGCCCAACCGCTCGCCTAGGCTGAAAAGCGCTTCATCGACATTGCTACAGCGACGTGAAAAGGCAGCAATCTTATCGAAAAGATCATGGGTGTCTTTTCCAATGGCGGCCATCAATTGGCTTTCATTCACCCATGTTCCCGGCGCTAAGCGGTAGCCTGTCATTTTTACTTTGGGCGTTATTTCAACAGCAAGGGTAGTATCAAACAGCGGGGAGACATGCACCTGCTGCACACCCTCGATTTCTGTCACAATCACATCACGGCAGCCATCAGGCACTACATAGGCAGTCCCTTTTTCTGTCGGATTAGATGTCCAGATATCGATGATGCTTTCCATGCTCTCCCCGCCCGGTGTTGAACAGCCTTTAGCTTAGGCAATACCCTCGTGCGTTTCTGTCTCACCGCAGGCAATTTGCTCCAGCTCTTCCAGGTGTGCTCGGGTCTGCTGTAGCTCATACATCTGCCAGTAG
The DNA here is from genome assembly GCF_000973155.1 of Grimontia sp. AD028. NCBI lineage: Bacteria > Pseudomonadati > Pseudomonadota > Gammaproteobacteria > Vibrionales > Vibrionaceae > Grimontia > Grimontia sp. AD028. Next base: position 10,057 of record NZ_LASY01000045.1, read on the forward strand.
CGGCCTTTGTTCGCCAAAAGCTGCTGATGGTTACCCTGCTCTTCCACGTGACCACGATGCAACACCAGAATGTTGTCCGCATCAGCTATGGTAGAAAGACGGTGCGCAATCACCACAATGGTCATGGTATTTCGCAGTGCTGCCAGCGCTTGCTGCACACGCTCTTCAGTGCCGGAGTCGATGTTGGCGGTCGCTTCATCCAAAATCAGGATACGCGGCTTATCCACCAACACGCGCGCCAGCGCCAGCAACTGCTTCTGACCCGCAGAAAGCGTAATATCACCAGTGCCAATCGCAGTATCCAAACCCGACGGCAAGTGCTTCACATAGTCCGCCATATCGACCTGTTCCAACGCCTGCCAAATCGCTTCATCTGAAATATCACGGCCAAGGCTCACGTTGGCTCGGAAGGTATCAGACAGCACATGCGGGTCTTGTTGCACCATGGCAATGCCAGAGCGGAGCGCGTTTTGGGTCAGGGTCGAGAGTTCTCTGCCACCAAGTTTCAATGTACCCTTTTGTACCGGATAAAAGCCCATCAACAAGGAAGCGAGCGTACTCTTACCGCTGCCGGTATGACCAACCAAGGCTAAGAAGCCGCCCTCTTTGACCGAGACATTCACATCGGTCAGCACCTGAGTTTTACTGTCGTAACTGAAGTTCAGCCCTTCGATATCAATGGTGCCGGATTCAATGGCACGGTCATCATCACCATAAACATGCTGTTTAGCATCCATCAGCTCGAACAAACGCTCACCCGCCATAATAGCCTGCTGCAACAAGGACAAACGCTGCATCAGTTCTATCAGCGGCTCAGTGACACGCCCCAAATAGCTGATAAAGGCGTAAAGCACGCCCACACCAATCAACTCATTGCCGTGCCAGCCAAACAGCGCAGCCAGCGAGATAAGTGCCACACCAGACATCAAATCAATCAGCGGGCGCAGGTAAATGCCGTTGATTTTCACGATGCGAACTTCGGTGTTGAAGTGTTGCTCAGTTAAATCAGCAAAGCGCTCTGAAAAACGCTGCTCCTGCCCCATCAACTGAATCAGGCTCATCCCCTGAATCGACTCACTCATCACACTGTTAATGTCGGTCAGCAAGTCACGCGAGTCACGGTAAGCGGGAGACGAGCGGCGTTGGTAGTAATACATCACCAAAACGACAGAAGGGATAAGAATCGCCACCACAACCGTGAGTGTCGGGCTCAATAAGTACATGGCCGTCAGCATGGCGATGATCAGCGCTGTCGCTTGCAGGAAACTCGCGACCACTTGCACGTAAAGCTCTTTCAGCGATTCGGTATCGTTGGTGACGCGCGAGACCAATTTACCTGCTGGCACATAATCAAACGCCGACAAAGGCTGGTTGATGATGCTGGCATAAACACGTTTGCGAATAGTTTGGACGATTTCAATCGCGATACGGCTAAACCGGATGCCATAGGCGTAGTGCAACAGACCTGAGAGTACCGTGACCGCAATATAGGCCAAGGCCAATCCCCAAAGTACATTCGGTGGATAGTAATCCTGAGCGACATAGTCATCGAGGAAGATTCGAATCAACCACGGGCCGCTGACATCAGCCACCACTGCAAACAGCAGGAAAATAGCTGCCACCGCAAAACCGGCTTTGTCATTGAGCAGATAACTCAGAAGGCGTTTTAGGGTTTCACGTTTACTCATAGCGCCTCCTCCAGTGCTTGTTCGAGTTGCTGATAACGCTGCATTTCGGCATACCAGCCGTTGGCATTCACCAAGGCTTTGTGCGTGCCACGCTCTTCAATATGCCCTTTTTGCAACACGATGATTTCATCGGCCGATTCCAACGCCGACAAACGGTGTGCAATCACCACGGTGGTCTGGTGCTGTGCGCGGTCATGAAGGTTTTTCAGGATGTGGTGCTCAGTGCGGCCATCCACCGCTGACAGGGCATCGTCCAGTACCAGAATTTCCGCATCCAGCAGCAAAGCACGGGCAATGGAGATCCGCTGTTTTTGACCACCGGAAAGCGTAATACCCTTTTCTCCCACCAGCGTTTCGTAGCCTTCCGGGAACTGCATGATGTCTTCATCAATACAAGCCAGCTTCGCCGCTTCACGGATTTCTTCACGTGTTGCATCCGGCTTACCGAGAGCAATGTTGTCGGCAATGCTGCGGGAGAACAAAAACGGCTCTTGCGTAACAACAGCCAGCTTGCCGCGCCACTCGCCCAGCTTGAAATCGCGAAGGTCTGTGCCGCCATAGCTGACGCGACCCTGAACAGGGTCTTCCAAGCGCAGCATCAAAGACAAAATGGTGGTTTTACCACTGCCCACTGGCCCCGCCACACCCAGCATTCTTCCGGGTGCCAATTCAACATTCACATCGCGAAGCGCTGGAATGTCATGACCGCGCCAAGTGAATTGGTCAATCGCAATAGAAAGGGTTTCACGTTCTGCTGGTAAGGCTTTATCGCCGTCTACCAAATCCGGCTTTTCTTCCAGCAACTCTTTAATACGTTTCCACGCAGCCGAACCACGTTCGATGATATTAAACAGCCAGGCAACGGCCAGCATCGGCCAGATCATCAAGCCTTGATAAAGGGTAAATGCGGTCAGCTCGCCCAAGGTTAGGGTGCCATTTGCCACCATGTAACCACCGCCTGCAATCGAGCAGAAAAACGAGGTGCCGATAGTCAGGAAAATGACTGGGTCAAACATGGCATCGACTTTTGCTACGGCCATGTTCTTTTCGCCCGTGTCATCCGCCACCGCATTAAAGCGGTCAACCTGCTGAGACTCCAACCCAAACGCGCGGATCATCCGAATGCCATTGAGCGACGATTGGGTTTCTTCCGACAGCGATGAAAATGCCGCCTGTGAGGCGCCAAATCTATGATGGAGCTGTTTACCGAAGCGGTTCACCATAATCGCCATCACTGGCATGGGTGCCAGCGCCAACAGGGTCAGTTCCCAGCTGATGGTGGTGGTCATGACAATCAACACCGCAACCCCCATGATCAACGAGTCTGCCAGCGTCAATACGCCCTCACCCGCCGTCATCACAACAGCCTTCACATCATTGGTGGAGCGCGCCATCAAATCGCCCGTGCGGTAGCGCTCAAAAAAACGTGGCGCATGGCGGGTAAAGTGCTGATAAAGCTTGTCACGAAGCACGGTGCCGAGCTGCGCCGCAGCGCCAAACAGCCACACGCGCCAGACAACGCGCATGAAATACACCACGACCCAGAGCGCAACAATCGCCCCAAGCGCGATAAACATCTGGTTTTTGCTGATATCGCCTGCCATGACACCGTCCACCAGCCAACCAATGGCTTTCGGCGGGATCAGTTCAAAACCGGCGACGAAAAATAAGAGTACAATGGCGCCGACATAGCGTTTCCACGCCATTCGGAAAAACCACCCGAGTTCCAAAAATATGCGCATTCATCCTCCCCTGCGCGAGCCAACTTACTTTTCAGGTCTCTGACTTGCCTGACTTTTATTGCTCAAGCTTTTGTATGCTGAGTCTTTTTAGAGCGGTAACGCGGTGGTGTATTTCAAAGGCTCCATCGCGAATGTCGACGTGACATTGGTCAGGCCATCAATACTGTTCACCAGCTTTTTATAGAAGCGGTCAAACGCCGCCATGTCTGCCACCTGCACCTTTAACATGTAGTCGTATTCTCCCGCCATGCGATAGCATTCCATCACTTCAGCAAAGGGGGTAACGACATCCACAAACTTGCGGTACCAGGTTTCAGAGTGGTTTGAGGTTTTAATTTGGACAAAAGCCGTGAACGAGAGCCCTAACGCTTCGGGGTCTAAAAGGGCGACACGCTTTTGCAAGATGCCACTTTCTTCGAGACGTTTGAGACGTTTCCAACAAGGCGTGGTAGTGAGGTTTACCCGTTCGGCCAGATCTGACAGCGACAATGACGCGTCGCGTTGTAACCAATCTAACAATTGGCGATCTACATTATCCAGTGAAATTGTCATGACTGCTTTACCATTTCCGCGATAAGAGGCGAAAAATCCCCTCTCAAGACAGTGGAGAGAAATATTTTCTTTTTCGACGCCAATAATAGAATGAATTTCCATAACGAGCGACATTTAGACGAAAAATGGCAAAACTTTACTTCGCATCTAGGATTATATTGTTGGTATAACCTTGATTATTATGAAGTAAGCCAATGATGACTGAAGTAAACGTTCCTGCTAATTCCTCACACTGGGTTTGCGACGCAATTCGTAAAATCGAAGCGGACTTCCAACGCTCAGCGGATACCCACCTTATCAAACTGGATCTGCCGTACTTCCCAGAGATCGATATCTACCTGAAAGATGAAAGCACCCATCCGACAGGGAGCCTGAAACACCGCCTAGCACGTTCCCTTTTTCTTTACGCGCTGTGTAACGGTTGGATTAAAGAAGACACCACGATCATTGAATCGTCTTCTGGCAGCACCGCGATCTCTGAGGCTTACTTCGCCCGCTTGCTTGGCCTTCGTTTTATCGCTGTTGTTCCAAGAACAACAGCGAAAAGAAAAATCGAGCAAATTCAGTTCTACGGCGGTGAAGCCCACTTTGTGGATCGCTCTGACGAAATTTACGCAGAATCACGCCGCCTTGCGCAGGAACTGAATGGCCATTATATGGACCAATTCACCTACGCTGAGCGTGCCACCGACTGGCGCAGTAACAACAACATCGCCAACAGCATTTTCAGTCAGATGAAGTACGAGCGTTACCCTGTGCCAAACTGGATTGTGATGAGCCCGGGCACCGGCGGTACTTCAGCCACCATCGGCCGTTTCATCCGCTACCGTTGCCAACACACACAATTGATGGCGGTTGACCCAGAAAACTCGGTTTTCCATGATTTTTATAAAACCGGTGACCAGTCACTGACTTTGGATCGCGGCGGAAAAATCGAAGGCATCGGCCGCCCTCGCGTTGAGCCAAGCTTTATCCCGGGCGTGATTGACCGTATGGAAACCATCAAAGACGCAGACAGCGTCGGCACGGTGCACTGGCTGGAGAACATTCTTGGCCGCAAAGCGGGGGCATCAACTGGCACCAACCTTTATGGCGCATTGATGCTGGCGGAAGAGATGCAATCACGCGGGGAAAAAGGGTCTATCGTCACCCTGCTTTGCGACAGCGGCGAACGTTACTTAGATACCTATTTCAATGAAGAGTGGGTGAACGCAAACATTGGTGATATTGCACCGACGCTGGAATATCTGAAAAAGTTTGGGTAATTGAAATACGCATTGATGAGAGCGCACCTCGGTGCGCTTTCATTTTTCAACTGCGCGGGATCTCTCTCGAAAGCCATTCAACAAAGATGTAAATGTACTGACCCTCATCGATTCCACATGCCATTCTGGCACGCTGATTCCACCACAAACACTTTTGTTATGACCATCTCCAAAGCAACACTCGAAGACGTTAATGCCGTCGCCTATCTTTTTAACCTCTACCGTATGTTCTATGGCAAAAATAGTGACATCGACCTCGCGTGCAGCTTCATTCATTCCCGCCTTGAAAACCGGGATTCAACCATTTTTGTTGCCAGAGATGAAGCCGGACATGCTGTCGGATTCACTCAGCTATACCCCACTTTCTCATCGGTCTCCGCGACTAAAAGCTGGATTCTGAATGACCTGTTTGTGCTGGACTCCCAACGCGGTAAAGGCATAGGACAAGCCCTGTTAGGCGCTGCTAAAGCATTAGCGATTGAAACAGGGGCGAATGGGTTGGCGCTTGAAACTGCACCGGATAACACTGGCGCACAAAGGCTTTATGAGTCATTGGGTTACGTTAAGGATGAGACCTACTTTCACTACTTCTGCCGCCTCAGTTAAATAGAAACTGTTGAAAATCAAGAGGATTTTCAATTTAAGCACTTGTAAAAGTGAGCCTTGCAACCATTTTTATTAAAAATCTTATTGCATATAAAGTAGAGACATGAAATTGTAGGGTAAATCATATAAAACAGGGGGTTAGCTATTGATCTAAAGGGATTGTCTGATAGAATCCGCGCCCGAGCATATACAGCAAGATGAATACATGAATTTAAAAGAGTTTATCCCGACAACCGAGGTTTCAGAGGTAGTTCAGCTGCTAATGTTGTCTGCAATGGAAATGTATGACAGAAACCCGACTGTCGCTAGTATCGGATACCTCTCGCTGGTATGTTCTATCCCTTTGAAAATACTTCTAAATCATTTCATTGCAATAAAAAAAGAAGACAATGCACTGGTTAAGGAAAGGCTTCGACTAAGCTTGGAAAGTAAAAAGCTAAATGCTCAAAGTCAGAGACCAAACCTCGCTAACGGAAACGGGGAGTAGAGAACAATGAACACTGTTATTCCTTTACTAATTCTGTTTATAGTAACTGCACTCATCGTCAACTACTGCTACGCAGTTTACTACAGACGTAAAGTTATTCTGCCTTTGGTAATAGATTTCCTTAGAGATGAAAGCGTCAGCAGTGGTGCCAAGTTTATGGCAAGCCACGCATTTGAAGACTCTCTCGATGTCTTCCTCATACTAAAAGTAGCCAAAGCAGCAAAATCCAGATCAGAAGATAACAAAACTAAAAGTATAGGTTTCTTATCGAATTTGGATGACGACGCAAAACGTCGTTTATTTGAGATATTTGATAGATCTATCAAGTTAAACTTACAAGTTGCATTTCCGGTTTACGCTTGGGCAGGGGTTAAATACAACAGTTTTACGGTTAACACTTCAAGTAAACACAAAGAACTAAAGCGAAAAGTAAAAACCGAATTGATTTCTTACACAGATCAAGAGTTCAAGCAAAACTACGCTTAAAAGTACAATTGATTTAGAAAGGGCCAGCTTGCTGGTCCTTTCTTTTTTACACATAAAATTCGTAGATAGAGCTCCCACCTAACTTAAGCTAAACTCCCCACCCAAGAACAAAATTCCGGTAAAGGATGTAGCCATGAAAAAAGCTGTTGTCGTCTTTAGTGGCGGACAGGATTCAACCACCTGCCTGATCCAAGCGTTGTCTGAGTTTGACGAAGTGCATTGTATTACCTTCGACTACAACCAACGCCACAAGCAGGAAATCGACGTCGCGCGTGATGTTGCGAGCGCGCTGGGTGCCACTTCGCGCAAAGTGATGGACGTTGGCCTGCTGAACGAACTGGCGATCAGTTCGCTGACCCGTGACAACATTCCGGTTTCTCACGAGCTTCAGGAAAATGGCCTGCCAAATTCTTTTGTACCAGGTCGTAACATTCTGTTCCTGACACTGGCAGGCATTTACGCTTACCAGTTGGGCGCACAAACCGTGATCACCGGTGTGTGTGAAACAGACTTCTCTGGCTACCCGGATTGCCGCAATGACTTTGTGCAGGCAATGAATAAGTCGCTTGTCTTGGGGATGGATCGTGAGCTCGAAATCCGCACGCCGCTGATGTGGCTGAACAAAGCAGAGACCTGGGCACTGGCGGATAAATACGGCAAGCTGGAGTTTGTACGCGACCACACCCTGACCTGCTACAACGGCGTGATTGGCAAAGGTTGTGGCGATTGCCCTGCTTGTGACCTTCGCCAGAAAGGTCTGGACAGCTACCTGGAAGACAAAGAGAACGTGATGGCGTCGCTGGACAGCAAAAGTGTCTGATTGCCCTTAATCGGGATATCTATCTAAAGCAAAGAGGGCTCACTTGAGCCCTCTTTTCTGTTCAAATTCCGCGTCTATTCAGATTCCGCAGCTTTGTCAGCAGCGTAGATCAATATATCCCCTGGCTGACATTCCAAAACCTCACAGATCTTCTCCAGCGTACTAAACCGTACTGCCTTTGCTTTTCCGTTTTTCAGTATTGAAAGATTCTGCTCCGTCACACCCACCAATTTTGATAGTTCTTTGAGCCTCATTTTGCGCCTGGCCATCATAACGTCCAGGTCGATTGTAATTCCCATAACTTTCCCTAAATCGTGTGCTGGTGTTCTTCGGCGATGATTTGTGCCTCACGCATAACCCAGCCAACTGTCAGTATCATAAAGCCACAGAGCACAGTAACAATATCTACACTTCCCAAAGAGAGAGAAAGCACACGCTCGCCTGGCGGATTATTGAAGCTGAGGATAACGGATATCAACCCACCAAAAACCAGATTTGCCAGAACCCAATAGAAAAAGGTGAACCCCAGCAGGCGGTAGCAATTTGCGGTATCTACCGAGAAGATCTCAGCGGATTCATAGCGGCGAAACAGTTTTACCAGCAGAGCCATACCGTAGAGCAACACACCGATAGGCAAGGCACTCGCAAGAACAGCAAAAATACGGGTTTCTAAGGTCAACGGTGCTGATGTATAGGCACTGATATCACGCGTATCACCAACAATCCCAAACCGCGAAATAAAATCCATGTCCGTTTGAGCCGTCATCCAGTAGTAGATAGCGCCTAAGGGCAAAAGGCACATCAGTAGTTGGATCGCTCTTCTGATGTTTCGACTGTAAGTTTGTATTTTCTGCATAGCACTCTCTCCTCGGGTATGGGCTTAAGATACCATCAGAACAAAACAGATCAATAATAAATTATCGTTAAACGATAATTTATTATTGAAAAACCCCATGACGTGACGATGGGAATTAGACCATATGAAAGAATAACGCCTCATCTCCGGTTCTACTCTATACCTATCTTGTTCAATGGGAGGCGATATGTATCTTGCTGTCAGTGGTACTTGTTACTGGTGCATGGAAGCCATCTTCAACGCCTTAAAAGGCGTGTCGAATGTCGAACAGGGATTTTTAGTCACGGAAGATCGGAAGCATGTTGAGGCGGTATTCTTCCGTATCAATGAAGAAGAGATCTCGTTGGAGGATGTGATTCGAGTGCATTTGGACTCACACGCTTGCACGTCAAATCATTCATTCAGGGAAAGCTATCCAAGCGCCATTTACCCAACGAATACGGGACATACAGCGCAGTGCACTGAGGCGTTAGAAAATGCTGCGTCAGATTACGCAAAACCGGTGGTGACTAAGGTTTCGACTATGGTGGCGTTTTATCCGACACCAGCCCGCCAGCAAAACTACTTCTGGCGGAATCCCGCGAAGCCCTTTTGTCGTCGCGTGATTGCACCGAAAATGGAAGTGTTGAAAGAGTTGTATCCACAGCTGCTAAGCCAAAACGCGTTCGCCTACCTCTCCGGCGAGACCGCTTAAAAAAAGCGCCCTTGCGGCGCTTTTTATCTCAATGTGAGGCTTATTTGCCTTCTTTGGCTTTCTGACGTGCGTTGAATGCCGCCATTTGCTCATCAGTCGCCGGGAGTTGGTGGTTCGCTTTCCACTCACTGTAAGGCATGCCGTAAACGCGCTCGCGAGCTTCATCGTCACTCACTTCAATGCCTGCATTATCGGCTTCGGCTTTGTACCATTTACCCAAGCAGTTACGGCAGAAGTCCGCCAGAATCATCAAATCGATGTTCTGCACTTCTTTGTGATTATCCAGATGAGACAGGAAACGACGAAACGTTGCTGCATCCAGCTGATCTTGTTGTTCTTGGGTCAGTTTATCCGACATGACTGGCTTCCTTTATCTTCGTTATTTATTCGATGGCTATGGTTGTAAAACATACCAACGGACGCTGGAAAACAAAAGAGCAGACCCAGGATTCTAGGATCTGCTCTTCCTGTGTTTTCATCAATGCGGCTCAAAGTCACCATGACCTGGGCGATGCGGCTTGAATTTCTCAAGCTCGGCATTGAGCTGCGCTTCTACATAACCCGGAGAGTGCGTCTTCACAGACAACAGTCGGTACATCGCTGGGATGACGAACAGAGTTACCGTCGTCGCGAAGGTCATGCCGGCGAAAATCACCGTACCAACCGCCACACGGCTTTCGTAGCCAGCGCCCGTTGAGATAATCAGCGGAATAGCACCAATAATGGTGGTAAAGGCAGTCATCATGATTGGGCGCAGACGACGCACCGCTGCATCAATGATCGCCTTCTCGAACGGTTCGCCACGGTCACGGAGCTGGTTGGCAAATTCGACGATAAGAATACCGTTCTTGGTCACCATACCAATCAACATGATCATGCCGATTTGCGAGTAGATGTTGAGCCCCTGACTGGTTAGCCACAGGCCAACAAAACCTCCGAAAATCCCCATCGGCACTGTCAGCATTACCACCAGCGGGTTCACGAAGCTTTCAAACTGGGCAGCCAGAACCAAGTAAGCCACCAGCAAAGCCAAACCAAATACGATCAGAATGCTGCTTTGGTTATCTTTGAACTCTGCCGATTCACCCGCATAGCTGATTGTGATATCTGCTGGCAGCAGCTCAATCGCTTTAGCATCAAGGAAATCTAGCGCATTACCCAAGGTGTAACCGTCGCCAAGGTTGGCTTTCAGGGTGATCGACTTTTGCTTGTTGAAATGGCGTAAGGTTTGCGCTGACGCGACCTCTTCCACTTCAGCAAGGGTGTCGAGACTCACCAGATCGCCGTTGCGGGTACGCATGTAGATTTGGCTGATGTCGTCTTTGCTGTTGAAACGTGCTTCATCACCGCGCAGGTAAACGTCAAACTCTTCACCACGGTCCACAAAAGTGGTTTCACTCTTGCCACCCAGCATGATTTCCATGGTGTTGGACACTTCATCTGCACTGATACCCAGCTCAGCCGCTCGCTTGCGGTCAATGCTCACCACCAACTCTGGAGTGGTTTCCGCGTAATCCAGATCCGCACCTTGAAGGATAGGACTGGCTTTGGCTTCATCCAGGAGTACTTGAGCCCATTTGTTCAGCTCTTGATAGTCTGGGCCGCCAAGAATGAACTGTACCGGTTCACTGGAACCACCACGGAAACCCGGCATAAAGGCACGCACGAAGATATCTGGAATACCGCCCAGTGCTTTACGCACTTCGCCTAACACCTGCGCTGCAGTTTGATCGCGGTTGTTCCAGTCTTCGAGCTGCATAATCACGAAGCCTGTCTGGTCGCCGGCCATACCTCCGAACGCTGGCGCTTGCATGCTGATAGAGGTAAGCACACCTTGATCAACCAAAGGCATCAAGCGACGTTCTACTTCTTCCATGTTGCCGACCATACGGTTGTACGCCGTGCCTTCCGCGCCTTTTACAAAAGCCATCAATACGCCACGGTCTTCCTGTGGCACTAATTGCGCGGGCAGGTTTTTCATCAGGTAAGCACTGCCGCCGATACAGGCAAGAATGATGAGTGGCGCTGCAAAGCGTGCTTTCACCGCCACAGTGACCGCTGCGCGATAGCCGTTCTCGAACTTCTCAAAGAAGTTATCGACCATGCGGTTGAACGCGCCACGTTTTACGTTGGCCTTGAGAATTTTGCTGCCGAGCACTGGGGTTAACGTGAGTGCGACGATAGAGGAGAAAATCACCGACATCGCCAGCAGCACAGAGAACTCAGTAAACAGCTTGCCAACCATGCCTTCCATAAAGGAAATGGGTAGGAATACCATCACCAGAACGGCTGTGGTCGCCACCACCGCAAAGCCCACTTCACGGGTGCCTTTAAATGCCGCCACCAGCGGGGTTTCGCCTTTCTCAATGTGGTGGAACATGTTCTCGACCACCACGATGGCGTCATCCACCACCAGACCGATCGCCAGAATCAGCGCCATCAGGGTCAATAGGTTGATGGAGAAGCCAAAGAAGTACGCAGCGATAAAGGCAGAAATCAGCGATACCGGCACAGTTACCGCGGGGATGAGTGTTGCCCGCACCTGTCCGATGAAGATATACAGCACCAGAATCACCAGTCCACCGGTGACAAACAGGGTGCTGTAGACCTCATCAATCGAACGTTCGATAAATACGGTGGAGTCATAATCGACCCAAAGTTTCGCGCCTTCTGGCAGGAAGGGCTGAAATTCATCCACCAGTTCGCGAACCGCGATTGCCACGTTCAACGGATTGGCATCAGACTGCGGCACAATACCCAAACTGAGGTTGTTCACGCCGTTGTTTTTATAGGTCGCGTTTTCGTTTTGGGAACCAATATAAACGTCAGCAACGTCTTTAAGGTAGATCGGGCTGCCGTCGCTCGCTGTGCGAACCACCAAATAATCGAAATCTTCCGGTGTCTGGTACATGCGTTCGGTACGCACCGTCATCTTAGTGACATCGTTACGGATTTCACCGCCCGGGCTTTCGAGGTTTTCGCGGCGAAGCGCGGAAGTGATGTCAGAAGTCGTGACACCACGTCCTGCCATCAGTACCGGATCGAGTCGCACATACATCACTTTGTACAGCGCGCCGTAAAGTTCCACCGAACTCACGCCCGTCAGCAGGCTGAATTTGTCTTCCAGCACACGCTGCGCGTATTCGGTGAGCTGAGTACGGTCCATTTCCGGCGAGGCAAGGTTAATATAAATGGAGGCTTCACCGGAGCCATTGGACTTGGACACAATTGGCTCGTCGGCTTCATCCGGCAATCGTCGCTGTGCACGGGCGACTGCATCACGTACATCACTGACCCCTTCGGTCAGGTTCCAGTCGATGTTGAACTCGACGGTAATACGCGACATACCATTGCGGCTGACAGAGGTAATTTCCTCAATACCGCTGATACCGGAAAGCTCATCTTCCAACACCTGGGTGATCTGGCTTTCCATGATGCTGGCGGACGCGCCTGCATAGCGGGTCATCACAGACACAACCGGGCTGTCGATATCCGGGTATTCACGGACCGCAAGCTTGCTGAAGGATACGATACCGAAAACGAGGAGCAGCAGGCTCAGAACAATCGCGACAACGGGTCGCTTAACAGAGACATCTGAGAGCCACATTTACTTGCCCTCACCCTTCGCGGTCAGATCGTTCACTTTGGTGCCGTCACGCATGCTCACCAGACCCTGCACGACGATGCGATCGCCAATCTCGAGACCACTTTCGACGGTCACCAGATTGTCGATACGCGCGCCAAGTTTCACTTCGGTGCGGTTCGCGATGCCTTTGTCATCCACCAGATACACAAAGCGCTTGGTCCCTGAGTACTCAATAGCCTGCACCGGAATCACCGCGCTGACCGTTGGCGCAAAGCCCATGGTCGCTTCCATCATCATGCCCGGACGCAGCAGACGATCGTCATTGTTGATGTCGATACGCGCACGCAGATTCAAGGAGTCATTGTTCACGCGGGAGTCGACGGCTGTGAGCTTGCCTTCGAAGTTTTTGCCTCGCCACGCTTTGGAATTGGCCACCACATCGATGTCTTTGCTGAGCTCAGACAGGTATTGCTCTGGCACATTCACGTCCAATTGCATTTGGGAAAGGTCGTCGAGGTGCAGCAGTGATTCGCCCACTGACACTAGCTGACCGCGGGTGATATCCACCAAACCGACGGTGCCATTGAACGGCGCTTTGATGAAACGGTCATCCAGATCAGATTTCGCTGCATCCAAACGGGCTTTGGCAACATCGACGCTGGCTTGTTGGGCATCAAGTTCTGTTTTGGTCAGCGCACCACGCTTATGAAGTTTGGAGAACTCATTGAGTTTACGCAGTTCGTCTTTATGGAATGCCTGCGCTTCTGCAACAGCGGCTTCAGATTTGGCAGAGTCCAACGTCAACAGAGGATCACCCTCTTTCACTTGTTGACCGGCTTTCACATAAACCGCTTCAATCTTGCCTGCCACTTCAGGGGCAATCACGACAGAGTTTTCGGACTTGAGGTTACCAATCAAAGAAAGGCTTCGCGCAACCGGGCGCGATTCAACTTGGGCAGTAGCAACAGCAATAGCAGGTCTCGCAGGACGCGCTGAAGGTTTGTCCGCGGCTTCACTTTCACCCTGCAAGGCAAAAAAGCCAGCAGCGCCAAGTACAACAACGGCGGCGAAAAGGACTTTATTTTTCATTTTATTAACCGTAAATGACATCTCGCGATAGTCTACTCTATGCCTATCCTGTGTGCGGTAAAGAAATGTAAATCCAACAAAAGATTTACCTGCCAGCAGTCGGCGGAAAGTGGCGCTCTAGATTCCATCTGAGTACCCCATAAAACCCCTGTTGGATTCCCAAAACTCGGTAAAATTCCCGGTTTCCTGTCAATCAATTGTTTCAACGCCGAAAAAACCAGCAAACGCACAGCATTTTCGAGAAAAGTGCTTTACAGACATGCTTCGTTTGATAATATGCGCCCCGCACAGCGTGGTGGGATTCCCGAGTGGCCAAAGGGATCAGACTGTAAATCTGACGGCTCCGCCTTCGAAGGTTCGAATCCTTCTCCCACCACCACTTACTGCGCTTCATCGCGATGTTCGCTTGATTTCCGCGGTGCAGCATACAACTAGAATAACTCGTGGTGGGATTCCCGAGTGGCCAAAGGGATCAGACTGTAAATCTGACGGCTCCGCCTTCGAAGGTTCGAATCCTTCTCCCACCACCATCTTTCAGCTTCGTCGCGATGTTCATTTGATTTCCGCAACGCAGCGCACAACCAGAATAACTCGTGGTGGGA
>NZ_LASY01000046.1:0-6493 GCF_000973155.1 Grimontia sp. AD028
TTCAAATTTTTCTTTAGACATGACAGTCCCTCTAAGCACGGTATTTTGGTGGTTTAACGACCACACATACAACAAACGGATTTTTGTTGAGTATATGACAAATGGCTTGAAGTAACTTTGGGGAGAAAGAGTGGTGCTGATACCCAGATTTGAACTGGGGACCTCACCCTTACCAAGGGTGCGCTCTACCAACTGAGCTATATCAGCACTATAAGATTGGAGCGGGCAGCGGGAATCGAACCCGCATCATCAGCTTGGAAGGCTGAGGTAATAGCCATTATACGATGCCCGCTTTCAGTTTCTCGTAGAGCTATTCAAACTATTTGAAATAGTGGTGGTGGGAGAAGGATTCGAACCTTCGAAGGCGGAGCCGTCAGATTTACAGTCTGATCCCTTTGGCCACTCGGGAATCCCACCAAATTGTTCTTTTTTGTCGTAATGGTGCCGGCTGCCGGAATCGAACTGGCGACCTACTGATTACAAGTCAGTTGCTCTACCAACTGAGCTAAGCCGGCGACAAGTGCTGCGCATTCTATTCAATGATTTTTAGCGTTGCAATAGGTAATTTAAAAATTTCACCCAAATAAGATCTTATGGGGCATTAATTCACCAATTTGCTCCGTTTTTTAGCTAGATGGCGCAGCGTTATATCCCCTCCATACTTCCACAAACCGCATCGATAAGGTATTGTCGCTCTCCTTAACACACAGATTCATCCAGAGTATGAGTGATTTACTAACTCCATATTTGTCGTTCGACCGTGAGCAATGGTCAGAATTGCGCGACTCAGTGCCAATGACGCTTGACGAGACCGATCTCGAAAAGCTGCGTGGTATTAACGAGCATTTGACGATGAATGAAGTGCGGGATATCTACCTGCCGCTTTCGCGATTGCTGAATTTGTATGTAAAGGCGCGAAAAGGCCGCACCCAAGTCCTTGAACACTTTTTGGGACAAAAAGACAATAATGTTCCGTATGTGATTGGTATTGCTGGCAGTGTGGCAGTCGGAAAAAGTACAACTGCACGTTTGCTGAAAGCACTGCTGGAACGCTGGCCTGAACACCCTAAAGTCGAGCTAATCACCACTGATGGTTTTCTTCATCCCAACAAGACTCTCAATGAGCGTGGATTGATGAAGAAAAAGGGATTTCCAGAGTCTTACGATATCCGTGGTCTGGTGCAGTTTGTTGCCGATGTGAAATCGGGGAAATCAAGGGTTGAAGCGCCCGTCTATTCACATCTGGTCTATGACATCACTGAAGACACCAAAGTCGTCCAACAGCCTGACATTTTGATCGTGGAAGGTCTGAATGTATTGCAAAGTGGAATGGATTACCCGCACGACCCTCACCGAGTTTTTATCTCGGACTTCTTAGATTTTTCTATCTACGTTGATGCGGACAGCGAGTTACTGAAAACCTGGTACATCGAGCGCTTTATGGCGTTCCGTAAAGGTGCGTTTCAGAACCCAACATCTTATTTCCACCACTACACCAAGCTTTCGCATGATGAAGCGGTACAGACAGCATCAGGTATTTGGGAAGAGATTAACGGTAAGAATCTGGAAGAGAACATTCTTCCTACGCGCGAGCGTGCTGGCTTAATCCTCCAGAAAGGAACCAACCACGCGGTTCAAACCGTTAAAGTTAGGAAATAGCTTAGTCGTCAGCACGCAGGCTGATCTCTCCGCCGAGATATGGGGTAGTGCCATTTTCGGTTTCCAGCAGCAAAGCCCCTTGCTCATTGATCCCGCGCGCAATCCCCTTAACCACTCGCTCACCCAGCAGTAATTTCACCGCACGACCCTGAAAGTTGTCATAGCTGTCCCAGCGTGGCACAAAGCCAGCCATTCCAGTTTCTTCATATTGCTTCAGCGCTTCTGTTACGCCATTTATCAAAGCGGCTGCCAAAGCATTTTTGTCAGGGAGTGGATGGCAAGCATCCTGAAGATTTGCCCAGCTTTGATCCACTTCGTCTGTTTCAGGCATTGAAACGTTAAGTCCCATACCAATAACCAAATGAGCGGCATCGCCAGCCTGACCCGTCATTTCTACCAAAATACCGGCAAGCTTCTTGTCATTCCAATAAAGGTCATTTGGCCACTTCACTTTGACGCTTTCAGCACCCAGTTTCTGTAAAGTCTCAGCCATGGAAACACCCACTACAAGGCTTAATCCCATCGCAGCAGCCATGCCTGCATCTAATCGCCAATACATGGAAAGGTAAAGGTTGGCACCAAAAGGAGAAAACCACGCTCTGCCACGGCGTCCACGGCCTGCCTGTTGATACTCGGCAAGACAGGCGGAGCCGGACTCCAACTGACCTACGCGATCCAGAAGATGCTGGTTTGTAGAATCAATCACGGGGATAAGCTCAAACGCAGGCACACTCAGTTGTGTTTTCAATGCATTTTCATCAAGGAGATTAAGCGGCGCAGGCAGGCAATAGCCTTTGCCTTGGACGCGAAACACGTCCACACCCCACTGTTGCAATACTTTGATGTGTTTGCTGATTGCTGCGCGGCTCATACCGAGCTCTTCACCCAACTTTTCACCCGAGTGGAACTGGCCGTCTGCGAGCATTTTTATAAGTGCCAGGCGGGGCGTATTATCTAGCGCTGGCATACAGCCTCCAATGTGGTTTCTTGTGTCGCACCCATAAAGCGAACCTCGTGTTCTAGCAAGACTCCGAAACGTTGGTAAACGGTATCAACCACTTCTTTCGCGAGAGTCACGACATCGCTGGCTGTAGCCCCACCACTGTTTACCAGCACCAATGCCTGTTTATTGTGAACAGACGCGCCACCGACGCTTTTGCCCTTTAAGCCACATTGATCGATAAGCCAGCCCGCAGCAAGCTTCACTTCTGAACTCGACACTTCAAACGATGGCATCTTTTCATTATCAGCTAAGAGAAACTTTACCTGTGTCTTAGGCACAACAGGGTTTTTAAAGAAGCTTCCGGCATTTCCTAACAAATTAGGATCAGGCAGCTTTTCACTTCGAATTTCGCAGACCTTATCAAACACCTCTTTGGCAGACACCTCATTCTCACTCGCCAAATCGCCCAAGGCTCCATAACCTATCACGGGCTTCCAAGCTTTCGATAACTGGAAACCTACAGCAAGAATAATGGCTTTATCTTTGAGTTCGCGCTTGAACACAGAGTCCCGGTAACCAAATTCACAGGCCCCCGACCCCATGCGAATGACTTCGCCGGTTTCAAGCATCAGGACATCGACATACTCACAGCGTTCATTCAGCTCAACACCATAAGCACCGATATTCTGAATGGGTGCCGAGCCTACAAGGCCAGGGATAAGCGCAAGGTTTTCGAGGCCAGGCATGCCCTGTTCAATCGTCCATTTCACCAATTGATGCCAGTTTTCCCCGCCAGCCACATGAAGGTGCCAGTGCGAAGCTGTCTCTTCAACATCAATACCTTTTAGGCGATTTAGAACCACTATCCCATCAAAATCTTCACAGAACAGAAGATTACTGCCTTCGCCAAGGACGATCTTTGGCTCGTCAGCACGATCACGCCAGATCGTGATAAAATCTTCCGCGCTTTGCGCTTCAATAATGGCTTTGGCCTGAACATCAATACCAAAGGTGTGAAATGGTTTTAGCGATGTAGTAGACAGGATATTCATTCGGATCGCAGTTTCGTTTTGATAAAGTCTTAGCGATGTATACTACCCCATCCGCCTTGAATTCACAGTGATTTGATAACCATGGCCGACACACGATATGCCCTTCTCGACCCACTCCGTTTTCCACTGGTGGCTCGTTTTTATAAAACACATTACCCAGCAGGGAAGCCGAAGAAAGACGAAATCATTTGGACGGCAGAAAATAGCAGCGGTCTTTTTGGTTCAGTTAGATTCAGGCAGTTTCATGACTTCCAACTTCTGACTGGTATGCTTATTGCCCCCGATCAACGAGGGAAAAAGCAGGGAGAAGCTTTCCTCAATGCCGTCCAAACTCAGATTCAAACTAAAGCTTGTTATTGTCTGGCGTATCGCTATTTAGAAAAACTCTACAAAGAGGCCGGATTTGAAGTGATCGAGGTCAGCAATCTGCCCGAAGAATTAAGTGGC
The DNA here is from genome assembly GCF_000973155.1 of Grimontia sp. AD028. NCBI lineage: Bacteria > Pseudomonadati > Pseudomonadota > Gammaproteobacteria > Vibrionales > Vibrionaceae > Grimontia > Grimontia sp. AD028. The sequence goes on from NZ_LASY01000046.1 coordinate 4,102, forward strand.
CGATACCAAAGCTATTGCAACAGTGGTAAAGATCTTATCCCTATGCGTCACAACTCCATGTCACAGTTGTAAATCGGGATAGCTGACACACGGATATCGCTGGAAATTGCACAATTTCTGGTACAATACAGGGTTTGATTTGCGTTAACACGACCCAGTGTCGAACTTAATGAGGCAACAATGGTTTCAGCTACTGCCAATAAGCAGTTGATCGATCAGCTCCCGAAAATTGCGCACCGTCCAGACCAGATGGAAACACTGCTCGATGCGACCACCTTCAGGGAGCGTCTGCTTCACGAAATAGCTCACGCTAAATATCGTATTTACCTTGTTGCTCTGTATCTGCAAGACGACGAGGCAGGGCGCAATATCCTTGATGCGCTCTATGAAGCAAAACAAAAGAATCCAGTTCTGGATATCAAAGTACTGGTTGACTGGCACCGTGCTCAGCGCGGCTTGATTGGCGCTGACAAGTCAGACGGTAATGCTGCGCTTTACCGCGAGTACGCTGAGAAATACCAGCATAAGATTGATGTGCTGGGTGTACCTGTGAGAAACAGGGAAGTCTTTGGCGTTCTGCACCTTAAAGGCTTTGTCTTTGATGATACTGTTATTTATAGCGGCGCAAGTCTGAATGATGTGTATCTTGCCCAGCATGACCGCTATCGCTATGACCGCTACCATGTCATCAATAGCAAAACTCTAGCCGACAGCATGGCAGGCTTTATCGGAAACACCTTGGCGGCCAGTTCTGCAGTCACATGCCTTGCGCAGCCTAACCGCCCGGAAGTAAAAGCACTCAAGCCAGCTATCCGCGAATTACGTGCAAGACTGCAGGCAGCCAGCTATCAGTTTATTTCGCAACATATCAATGACGATCAAATTGGCCTCACGCCAATGGTGGGATTGGGTAAGCGTAAGAACTTCCTGAACATTCAGATTTGTCGTTTAATCGCCAGTGCTGAAAATGAACTCATCATATGTACGCCTTACTTCAACCCTCCGCGCAGTGTGACTCGTGAAATAAGACTTGCCTTGCGTAGAGGTGTGAACGTCACCATTATCGTAGGCGATAAAACAGCGAATGACTTCTACATCCCTCCTAGTGAGCCGTTCAAAACGATTTCAGGTTTACCTTATCTTTATGAAATGAACCTGCGCAATTTCGCACGTCGTAATGAAGCCGCTATCGCCAAGCGTCAATTGAAAATCCACCTTTGGAAGCACGACGACAACAGCTTTCATCTCAAAGGGATTTGGGTAGACAGATCCTACATGCTACTGACGGGTAACAACCTCAACCCTCGTGCATGGAAGCTGGATCTTGAAAATGCCATCTTGCTTCACGACAAACGTCGTTTGCTGGAAGCCGAAGCCCAAAGGGAAATCGATACGATTTTGGAGCACACTCAGCTGATTGGCAGTTACAAGCAAATTGAAAAGCTGGAAGTTTACCCGCCTCAAGTACAAAGATTGCTAAAACGTATCAAGCGCATCAGGGCAGATCATCTGCTTAATCAGATACTTTAAGGAGTCAGACGTGATTGCTTCTATCGATGTGGACCCACAGAAAACCTTTACACCGATCTGCCCAGGCGAATTACCTGTGCAAGGCGGAGATAAGATTGGTCCTGCACTTAACGAACAGGCAACAAAGGCACAATTCCGCATCCTCACAAAGGACGCGCATCCAGCCAACGCGGTTTGGGTAGTCGACAGTCACGATAAGATGTTAGTTCCTTTGGAGCATGCCAATGCGGACCTTACTTGGGTATCCCATGCAGTACCTGGCACCGAAGGCTTTGAAACTATTCCAGAACTCCCTGAAGTAACTGAATATGACCATGTCATTTGGAAAGGTGTAGAGCCAAATCTCCACCCTTATGGTGCATGCTTCCATGATATTCAGGAAAAGCTCAGCACTGGCCTCATTGAATGGCTTAGAGCCAAAGGTGTCACCACTGTATTAGTCGGTGGTCTCGCTACTGACTACTGCGTTAAAACCACTGCCATACAATTAAAGATGCATGGTGGCTTTGATGTTTGGGTTAACCTAGAAGCTTGTCGAGGTATTGCTGAAAAAACAACTGAAACAGGCTGCGCTGAAATGCGTGATGCCGGTATCCACGTTATAGAAACGTTGGAAGAGTTCAGGGCATAACTCACTAAATGAACCCCAAAAAACACCACCTGAGAAGGTGGTGTTTTTTTATATCTACTATTCGGAAGCTCCAGCTTTATTTACCATGAGCTAAGTGCTTGTATGGTAGTTGTCTGTAATTAAGGCTAGGAAAAAGGGAGCGATGGTAAATATGAAAAGTTGCAGATGCAAAAAAGCCCTGACCGTCAGGTCAGGGCTTTTTCTAAATTGAAAGCCTGGCGATGTCCTACT
>NZ_LASY01000047.1:0-25884 GCF_000973155.1 Grimontia sp. AD028
TGATAGTATGGAGTGGCATCTACATTTATCTGAGCGGTGCGAGCTTTGGTCATAGCGGATAAGAGAATAGGACTAAAGAATGAACGTACAGTATCTTAGCCAACACACTATTGCATGTTGAGTGAGTGGGTTTGAAGAATAGCGCACTGATGTATGAAATTGATAAATGGGTCTTTTTCTAAAAGTGACTGTCCCAAGTTTTTCTCACTGCGCATGTCTCCCGCCTGTTCAATCAGGAAGGCTCAGTGAAATACGCCGATTACGTCACCTACGTCCGACTCGACCGCGCCAAATTTATGCTCAAGAAGTACAACTTTAAAGTGGATGAGATCGCCCACCGCTGCGGGTTTAAAGACACCAATTACTTTTGCCGGGTGTTTAAGCAGAAAACAGGGAAAACGCCGAGTGAGTATCGATTGGGGGCCGTGTAGCGTTCCGACCATCCGAGTGCTCGAATCATCCCACAAAGCCTGAATTTTTCTTATGCATTTCCTCTGTATAAAAACACAGGAGTATGTATATAGTAAAAATATGAACGCTTTTAATACGGGACGCCCGATTTCTCATTTTTGGACCACAAGCCAATAAGTTAATCCACTGATTCTACTAAGCTATATGATAAAGTTTCTAAAGTGTACGCGGACTAATCGGGCGTCTCGATTTTGTACTAAACGGGCCTTATGCCCGCTAATAAGTTGTTAGAGGTCAGTATGGATATAAACGATGCATTGAATATCATTAGGAGACTTGAGAATCTCCCTGAAATATATGATCAAATAGAACGGGCTGTATGTGGTGTCGTACATGGCTATTTTCAGGATATGCTTGAGGTTGAAAGGCTTGAAGCAGAGATAATGTCATCACCTAACTATAGTCACGATGAGCTAGAGCCTCACCTAGAGAAGAAGGCTGAAATACATAAAAAATACTGGTCTAACTCATCGCCGTTCTATCAGCCATGCTCATCCAGTAGTAGTCCAGAACATATATGGGAATGCCTCAGTGATATTGAAATATTACAAAATGGAGATGATGATTGCCCGCTTTATATTTTTAAAGCTAACTCAAAAGACCCTGATCACGGTTTGGTTAGTAAAAAAGCATTTATTCTTAAGTTGAAAGAAGGCCATCTTTATATTGAGCATGAGTTATTCGGCTAAAACTCTAACAAAGGCAATAAACGTGGACGCTTTGTCAATGCAGCAGCGTTTCAAAGTGTCGTGAATACAAGGGATTAAAGCAGTTTTGGGTGGTTTGATAAGCGCCCGTTATTGCTACGTTAGGGCGCGATACGACATGGAATATTCCACTGCCATAAACTCTGTCAGAAGAAAGCTGGACTCTGAATTAGATAATCTCGTGTCTGTGCTGAATTCGATTTTTGAACATGGTGTCCCTGAAACTGCAGACAAGATCGTAATATGGATTCCGTTGGGCCATAGATACAGTCTGAATTTCAGTTATATGACTAATGATGCCAATGAAACTGATCATGAGTTTCCCCAGACTAAGGTATTGAATCCGTTATTGGATGATATTCTTAGCGATTACACAGATTCAGAACATCTCGATGAGATTTCAAAGCTCACCGATCTTGAGGTTGCAGCTTGGTTACGAAAAGGTCTTCAATCGTCATCGTTTAGAGATGTAGAATTACACAAGGTTATGGCCATAAATAATGTGTGCGCTTATTTTGATCTGGCGACTTTAGAGTATCTAGAAGATGATGAAATGTGGGATTAGCCCTAACAAGGTCAGGCAGTCGACAGCCAAAGTTGTCATGCTTTTGTTCCAAAAGCCCGCCAACTTTGTCTGCAACTGCTAACGGCGTTATAGGTAAGTCAGTTTTCATGATCTCAGTTATGAACAACACCAAATGGCGAGAACTTCGAAAAGTAATGTCTGGTTTAGGCACAGCTAGTCCTCAGTGGAAAGTCAAAATTCTCTCAACTGGCTATCAGTCAAATTGGGACGGTGACTGGTGCTATCATTTTGCAGACGACAATTATTCAGATATTGAGTGGGTTGAAATCAAAGTGGATGGCGAATCTCAACGTTCACTAGTTCTGAATGCTCTAAAAAATGTCCATGTGGCAGGCTCTGTTACTGAAGATGGATATAGGATCTACGGGTATGTTTCAGACTTTAGCTCGGTCGATTATCTCTGAGAAATTTCCTATAACAAGGCAATGAACGAGGGACGCTTTGTCAACGCGGCAGTTTTTCAAAGTGTTGTGAATACAAAGGACTAAAACAGTTTCGGGCGGTTTGGTAGCGCCCGTTATTGCGACGTTATATGCAAGGGAGAAAATCTTGAAACCTCAGACACTAGAAAATTTTATTAATTCTGATGAAGAGTTATCTCCTCATAGAGAATATTTAGACTCTATTACCAAGCCTAGTCTTGACATTTCTTTTTCAGCTGATGAAGCCAAAAACCATGAAAGTAGATTTGGTGGCATTCCTCTAGTTAGCAAAGATTTTGAGTGGCCGACTCATGCGGAAGGTGAATATAGATTTCTGGGGCAAATCAACTTCTCCGAAATTAATGATGCCTCTAATACACTTCCAAAGTCAGGATTATTATCACTCTTTTATGCTTATGATCAAGATGGTGAGATTTTTTGGGGTGATGATGGATATGTTTTAGGTTATTTCTTCCCAAGCACTAGCGAATTAACTTTATATAATCAACCTTCAAAAAGCTCTTTTTCAAAAAAGATAATTTTCACTAGTGGAATAGAAATTCCTAGGCATGAAGATTTGCGCCAAGACTGGCCATTTGATACTGACGCATTATACGATCTACAGGAATTAGAAGACTATTGTGAGGATTACATGCTAGGTTATCCATCATTTTACACCCTTGCATATGATCCAACTCCATCAGAAGATTGGATGTCACTCTTAACAATTACTTCTTATGATGAGTTTGAATGGTGTTGGCATGATGGCGATAAACTAATGATCTTCATCGAGAAAGAAAAAATTAAGAATTCAGATTTTAGTAATTTAAAAACAGATGCAGGCTAAGCATATAACAAGCGCCCGCAACAGGACTCTCCACTACGTGGCTCGCCTCTGTTGCGGGCGTTATAAATTGGGGTAGCTATGGCAGATGATAATGAAGAAATGTCCAAAATTCAGCTAGCCAATATCCTACACACCTGCGATCGGCTATGGCCGGTCGTCCATGCTGACAATGCGTACGCCTTTCCCAACCATGCGCTTGAACTGGAGAACTTGCCAGCTTGGTAATTTGCTTTGGAGTTAAAGTTTGGCTGAGTGCTGCAGGCTATTGGGGCAAGACTGGTTAGCATCAACCAGCCAAACTTCATGGTTTTCCGTATCAGAAAGACTGGCACTTATTACGGCAGAACAACGGGTTAATTGAGGAAACTCAAGCAGAGATACCAATCTGTTTATGTTCATTAGCAACCCAGCTCTCAATCATTGAGGCGAACATTTGCGGTTGATCTGCCCATGAAAAGTGACCTGCTTCGGGGAGAATTTGTAGTTTACTATTCGGTAATGCTGCATGGATGCGTTCTGCATTACTGACATCAAATAGCACATCTAATTCCCCCCAAAATACTAATGTTGGGATCTGAATTTCACTTAGACGTGCCGCAATTGCTTCTGACTTTGCGTAAAAATCTTTAAACCAATGTATGACTTCAGGCGCCCTACCCGCATAGGCTCTCTTATAATCGTCAATTTCAACGGCGCTGGCTTGATGCCGCACAGCCCCAATCTTGGCAGAATACGCGATCAGTGGACCAGCACCTAGCAGCGCGCTAGTGGCTCGCATGAAACCAAACTTAGCCAGCATACCGATCATAAAACCAAGCTCTACTGGGTTGGGGTTACCAATACTGTGGCCTATCACCATACTGGTTAATCTGTGTTCGTGGTCGAGCACATAACTAAGGGCAGAGGCCATTCCTACATCAGGAGCGACAAGGTGAATGTCGTTCAGTTCAAGAGCATCAAAGATTGCAGCAAGGTGATTTCCTTGTGCGGTTGGCGTCATATCATGACGATCACCTTCAGAGCCACCAAAACCGGGCAAATCTATTGCGATGACTCTGAAATTGGCAGTGAGCGATTCCCAAGAACCGGCAAAATTGAGGATACTAGCCGGAAATGGGCTGAGCAGAACAATCGTTGGTGCGTCAACGGGACCAGCTTCCGCCAAGCGAATTTTTCGCCCAGCAATAGTTCGTATTTCCAGCGGTATATTGACAACAGGGTTTTCAAACGATTGCGCTCTCTTTTGAGCTGCTTTCACTTTAGGCCATTCCGGAGAGACCAGCAGCAGTGAGGCAGCGTTGAGCTTATCAAACAGATTTAGTTTCTTCATTTCTCATCCTTGAGTAATTTGGTCTGCACCATGAGCCTTGAACGCAGTGTTAGGCACCCATTCTTTATCTCAGTATATTCATAAGACGCTAAAAGTTTACTTGCCGAAACTTCTGATCGTCACATTCTATCTCCTACACTACCCCACCCTATCAACACAAAAAAGCCGCTCGTAGGGAGCGGCGAATAGATACCCGTTTAATTGGGTGTTCGATTTACTTTGTTTTTATAATGCTAGCTCTGACGTCAGGAAGGCGATCATTTCGTCTTCCGTATTCATCGTTTTCAGGGTGTTTCTGAAATTTTCATGGATTAATTTGCGGGCAAGACCAGAGAAGATGCGCATGTGCTGGTCGCCCTGGTTTTTGTTCAGAGTCAGCATGATCACAAACTCTACTTCACCGTCTTCTTCATCGCTCCAACGCACCGGTTTGTTCAGGCGGGCAATGGAAATCGACGAATGAACAATGTTGTCTGATTTGGTATGCGGAATCGCAAAGCCATTACCCAGGCCCGTAGTGAAAACTTCTTCACGCGCCCAGATATCAGCTTCCAACTCTCCCACCAAATTGGTGCGGCTTTGAATGCCAAGGTTACCCACCAGTGTTTGAATGGCTTCTTCCTTGGAGTTGAAATCGCAATCCAACAGCACACATTCGGTGGCTAGCAGTGGCTTGTCTTCCTGAGAGCGACTGAACGCTTCCAGCAAATGCTCCACTTCTTCGATAGTCGCGCAGTTACAAGCTTGCACAAATAGCTCACGGCAAAGCTGGGCATCCAGTTGGCTCAATTGCGCCTTGGTGGTCGTAATGCTTGGCGCTGCCATGCTGAGCTCGTCCAACCCAGCACCCACCAACAGTGGCAACACTTTCTTGTTAGCGCCTAATTCGCCACACAAGCCCACCCATTTGTTGCGCGCGTGTGCGCCACTGACCACAGCTTCCAGCAGGCGCAGGAACGACGGTGCCAGGCTGTTGTAGAGTTTCGCGACGTTGTCGTTGTCACGGTCAACCGCAAGCAGGTATTGGGTCATGTCGTTAGAACCAATGCTGAAGAAATCTACTTCCTTGCAGAACTGATCCATGATGAAGGCGACAGACGGAATTTCGACCATGATGCCAAGTTCGAACTCACCATAAGCCACACCGTCTTGTTCCATTTGCGCTTTGACTGCGTTGATCTGCGCTTTCACCCAACGGATCTCTTCGATGCTTTGGATCATCGGGATCATCACCTTGGTTTTGCCAAAAAGTGCAGCACGCAAAATGGCGCGGATTTGGGTGTGGAACAGGCTGATAAATTGCGGATAGATACGCACGGCGCGATAACCGAGGAACGGGTTATGTTCATGTGGCAGGTTCAGGTATTCGATAGGCTTGTCGCCGCCGATGTCCATGGTGCGGATAATCACTGGCTTGCCTTCTGCCGCTTCCAGTACTGTTTTGTAAGCGTTGAATTGCTCGTCTTCATCTGGTGCCGTCGCGCGGTCCATAAACAGCATTTCAGTGCGGAACAGGCCGATGCCTTCAGCGCCTTTGGCGAAAGCTGGCTCAGCTTCAACGGTACAAGCAATGTTCGCGGCGATTTCAATCTCTTTACCGTCTCGGGTTTTACCGGAAAGATGAGTAAATGCCCCCTCTTTCGCTGCCATTTGCTCGGCGAGCCAGATGGCGCGTTCAAAGTAGGTCGCTACATGCTCGGACGGAGCCAGAGCCACCACACCCAAGCTGCCATCCAGATAAATCAATTCACCTTCCTGCGCAGCACATTCCGCCACTGCCACACCGGAAACCGCCGGAATATTAAACGCGCGGGCAAGAATGATTGTGTGAGAAGTAGAACCTGCCTGTGTCAGGATAAGACCTTTCAGGTGCTCGCGATCCAGACCCAGGAACTGGCTTGGCGTCAGGTCATTTGCGATAACAATCGAAGGCTCAGTCAGCGTAAATTCTGTCGAGATATTCATCTCAGGGTGGGCAGCGATCAGCAATTGAAGTGCGATGTCTTTGATATCCAACACACGCTCTTTGAGGTAGTCAGAGCTTGATTGCAACAGGCTTTCACAAATCACATCTACCGCAAGAATAATCGCCTTCGCCAGCGTTTCACCTTGCTCAACGAACGTCATCACAGAGTGGTTCAGCGCTTCGTCTTTCAGAATACTCAGGTGCGCTTCGATGATCGCTTTTTCCTGACCAGATGCGCTTTCAGCCTGATCCAAAAGCTTCTCCGTCACCAGAGTTTTCGCGTGCTCAAACGTCATTGCTGATACCGCACTTTCGAACAATGACAGTTCCACTTCGCTATAGCGAATCAGTTTGCCCTTGCCAATACCTGCCGACAGACGTTTCGCATTCACCAGTGTCGGGTGATGACGCATCAGAGATTGTGGCAGCGTCACCTCGCCTTCATCCATTACCACCAGCTCTTCGTCGCAGTGCGGGAATTCGTTGTGAAGGTATTTCGCCAGCACGTCAAACGCAGCTTCTGCGTCTTCGCCTTCAATCAGCATGGAGCATGGGTCATTGAGTAGCGTGTCAGTACCCACTAACGACAGAACGCTTTTCGCTGAACCTTCGTTATTGTTGCGCAGGTTTTTCAACGTAATGGTGCTTTTGAACTGGTTACACACTGCTTCAAGATGATTTGCAGGGCGGGCATGAATGCCGTTTGGCAGCTCACAGGTAAATGCGACTTCTTTTTTCATTTTGTTCACTTAAATTTTTTCAAAAGGGCAATAGGGTGATTGATGGCTTCCTGCACCGAGGTGATGGTCAGCGTCTTCCCGGCATAGCGGTCGCTTTCAGAAGGAGTAATTTCGGTAGCCAACAAGATGTGATCCGCGGAATCAAACTCGCGTTCGGAGATTTTGTTTTCGATGCCCATCGCGCCCTGGGTTTCGACTTTTATTTGAATATTCAGGGTGCGTGCCGCTTCAACCAGTCGGTCGGCAGCCATGTAGCAATGGGCGATACCTGTGTGGCAGGCAGTGATGGCAACAACTTTCATAGCATGGCTTTTTGTTTTATTCGGATGCCCTCATGCTATGCCTTTCGATCCCGTTCAAACAGATGAAATAACTAACATTTACTGGACAAAAGTCGCATGCGAATCGATGTGTGAAATGCATCACCAAGCCGAAAAGTCCGGCAGCTTCTTGGCCCGTTCTGGAAAAAAGCGACATTGATTCCGTTCTTCCGCACTCAGCAATTTTTCGGCTTCAGCATTAGCAATCGCTCATCAAGTCGCATCTGTGATATCCCTTCCATCGCTAATCGTTACGATACTTGGTGTATAGCGGCGTTACGACGGCCGCATCAGGAAGAAAATAATTCAACAAGGACGTGGCGATAATCAACGACATAGGTATCACCATGGACTTTTCCAAACCCAAGCGCCCTGTCGATAGGGTGTTTTTGCATTGCAGTGCCAGCGATTCAGAGGCACACGACAACATTGAAACCATGCGGAGATGGCATCTTGAAAGAGGATGGCGGGATGTGGGCTATCACTATTTCATCCGAAAGAGTGGCGAGTTGGAGGCTGGCCGCTCACTGGAAGAGGTACCCGCCGCACAACAAGGCCACAATACCGGTTCGATAGCGATTTGCCTGCATGGTTTAAAGCAGGAAAAATTCACCAAAGCCCAGTTCGACAGACTCATCGCACTTTGTCGGGAAATCGACAAAGCCTATGAAAACCAACTCACCTTCCACGGACACTGTGAAGTTTCCGCCAAAACCTGCCCGGCGTTTGACTATAAAACCGTGTTGGGATTAACCGAATCAGGTGACAGAAAAAACGCACCCGCCAGCGAACCGCAGCGGGTTGAGCAGCCCATTCTTGAACTCACCGCCAAAGGTGCCGCTGTTGCTCACCTTCAAGCGCTACTTAATGAAAAGCTGCAAATAGACCTCACCATCGACGGTCATTTTGGCCAACTCACCAAAGCGGCAGTAATTTCATTTCAGCGAAAGAAAGGACTGATTGACGACGGCACGGTTGGCCGAAGAACGTGGGAGGAATTGCTGGCTTAAAGTGAAATCGCCCAACATGTCGTTGGGCGACTTGCAAACTCAGCGAATTTGCTTCGCAAGTGTTTGATAGCCGTTGTAAATGCGCGAGCCAGTGGTAAACCAACACATGGCGCCAAACACACAGGCAATCGTCACGAAATGTGCAGGGAATAGACACATCAGCATAAAGCAAAGAATCGTCTCTGAACCTTCGGTCAATCCTGTCATGTAATACAGTGATTTGTTGCTGTAAACCGGGTCATCAATCCCCTGCTTGCTCGCCATGATCGCGAACGCCAGAAAGCTGCTTCCCGTGCCGACGAAAGAGAAAATCAGGAAAGCGCCCGCCACCGCATTCACGTCTGGGTTCGCGAGAATAAAACCGAATGGCACCAGCGAGTAGAACAGGAAATCGAGGCTGATATCCAAAAAACCACCAGCGTCAGTAATGCCCTGAATCCGCGCCAACGCGCCATCCAATCCATCCATCATTCGGTTGATCATGATGAAAATCAGCGCCAGTTCGTATTGCTGCATCGCCAACGCTGGCAAAGCCAGAAATCCGATGCAAAAGCCTGCCAAAGTCACCTGATTGGCATAAACGCCCATCTCATCGACCATCTCAGCAAACATCGCCAGCGGACGCTTCACCACTTTAATACCAAAACTATCAAGCATGTTGACGCTCCTGTTGTGCAGCATGCCAAGGCCAGTTTAGAAGCTGACTGCCTTGAGGAATATCTTCGAGATCATGCGTCACCATCAACGCGGGAATATGGGCTTCTTTCAGCTGCTCAACCACCCAATCGCGGAACTGGCTGCGCAAGGTTTTATCCAGCTTGCTGAAAGGCTCATCCAAAAGCGCCACTTTAGGTTTGGCCAGCAACATTCGGGTCAGACTGACACGGGCGCGTTGGCCGCCGGAGATCTGATCTGGAAAAGAGTTCGCCAGCTGTGCCAGCGAGATATTCTTCAACGCCAGCATCGCACGTTCTTTGCGTTCCGCACCTTTAATGGTATCCGGCAAAGCAAACGCCAGATTTTCCCAAACAGACAGGTGCGGAAACAGTAAGTCATCCTGAAACAGAATGCCGACTTCGCGCTTGTGCGCCGCCATGCCATCAAGCTTGATGCCATTCAGTTTGATGCAGCCGGAATATTCAAATTCATCTGACAGGTGACCTGCAACTGCATCCAACAACGTGGATTTACCGCAACCGCTCGGTCCCATCAGGCACAGCACATCGCCCTTTTCTACACACATGTTCAGCGATGAAAACAGCACCTCGCCAGAGGATTTACGAATGGCGAGGTTTTCGAGACATAAGCTCATTGTGAAACAACTCTTTGATTGGTTTGCGGCGAAGCGTTAACTGCAAACGGCTTGTCAGGATCGCCAGCGAGAAGAACAGGAACGGCAGCAATGCCTGCCAAATAGCGTAAATCGCCGTAACACGACGATCGAAGCCGCTGGAAAGCGCCACCGCTTCCGTGGTCAATGTGGTAATGCGTCCTGCCCCCAGCACCAGTGTCGGCAGATATTGCGCCAGACTGACGCTGATACCAATTGCCCAAGCGAACAGAATCGCGGGCAACAGGATGGGCATTTTCACTTTAAGCCAGACGCGGAGTGGCGATTTACCCAGACTCAACGCCGCGCGGGTTAAACGCTCGTCATAGCTGCGCCAAGGGCCGTCCAGCGAAAGATAAACATACGGGAAAGCAAAGAACAGATGCGCCCAGCAGACCCAGAAAAAGTGTGCGTCGCCATTCACGTAAAGTGTGGCAACCTGCATGCCAAACAGGATGGAAAGCTGCGGCACCAGCATTGGCACAGCAATGATGTAACCCGGCACCTGAATGCGGTGACGCAGGCGGTATTCGTGCGCCAGTAACGCCATCACCAAAGCCAACGTGGCGGAGATCAGCGCGATGACGATGCTCTGCTCAATCGAGCCAAGAATGGCATCCCACTCATATTCCCAGAAGCGCAGACTGTATCGGCTTGGTAATAAATCCGGGAAGCGCCAGCGCTGCGCCACGCTCCAGATTAGCATCAGCGGGATCATCGAAATCGAGAGTGTCAGCATCCCCACAAACAGCGTTTTACCCGGTAACGCGAAGCCTGTACGCCCAGCATATTGCCATTGCTTGAAGCCTTGGGTGACCGCCCATTCAATCAGACGCGCAACACCAATAAGCACAAGGGAGATCGCCAGCAACACCACAGCGCCTGCCGACGCGCGCGGTAGCAGCGCTAAGTCAGGATCGTTAAACCATTGCCACACCAACACCGCAAAGGTTGGAGGGTTGGTCGGGCCGATGATCAATGCCACATCCACCACTGACAAACCATAAGCCATCACCGCCAGCAGCGGAAAACGCAGCTTGGACAGCCACTGCGGGAACACGCATTTCCACCAGGCTTCCGCACGCGAATACCCCAGTGAAGCGGCGACTTTTTCCACTCTGTTCACTTTCACCTGCTGGAGAATGGAAATACTCATCAGCAGCAGGAACGGCACCTCTTTCAATGCCAGCACCAGGATTAAACCCAGCGCGTGCGGGTCTTTGATCAGCAGCGCGAGATCAGACGCATTTGGATCAGCGCTAATGCCAACCACATCCAGCAAACGCATTCCCATCCCCGTTGGGGCAAACAGGAAGGCAAAGCCAATGGCAAAGGCCACATGCGGTACAGCCAGCAAAGGAGAAAGGGAGACCTCGACCTTACGCCAGAACCTAGTTCCCCAGGTTGCCTGCAGAATGGTAAATGTCAGCAAACACGCCAGATACGTGCTCGCTAATCCGGAATAGACCGTCATGCCAATCGAACGCCAAACGCCTTCCCAAGCGAACACTTTGGAAAATCCGTTCAGCGAGACGAGGTGCATGTCGAGCGGCGGAATGTAGCCCACTGAAGAGACAGCAACACCCGCCAACCCAAACAGGGTCGGCAGGACGCAGATAAGAAGAATGAACAGATAGCTCGCGCGTAACATCACACCTAACTTCCGTAGCGTTGTAGCCACTCTTTTTCGATGGCACTTTGCCAGCTTGGGTGGGTTTCTGGCACGGATTTGAATGGTTTGTGTTCTTTCGCCGAACCAGAAAGGAATTCGGTTTTCAACACCGATGGGTCACCCCAAATATCGATATTGCCTTTGCGGGATTGCGCTTCAGGACACATCAAAAAGTTAATGACCACTAACGCCCCAGCCTTTGCATTGCCGTTCCATGGCACCGCCAGATAATGAATATTCGACAGCGCGCCGAAGTCCATTGCATAAGCTTTAGTGCTTTCCGCAAGGTTACCCGTGGCATGGGCAGCGTAAACCGCGTTTGGGTTGAAAGTGATGCCCAAATCGATTTGACCATCATCCAGCAATTGCAGCGTTTCGGCTGTGCCGGCCGGGAATTGCTTGCCGCCACGCCAAGCCACTTGATGGAACGCATCCAGATAGTCCCAAAGCGGTTTGGTCACAGCTGCATAATCTGTGTCAGAGGCTGACTTTTGCAGACGCGGATCGTTCGATGTCAGCTCAATCAGCAAAGACTTCAAAAAGCTGGTGCCGTGAAATTCCGGTGGTCGTGGGTAAGTCAGTCGGTTTGGGTTTGCCTGCGCATATTTCAGCATGTCTGCGTAAGAGCGCGGAGGAGATGAAAGTTCTTCCTCGTCATAGATAAACACCAGTTGCCCCATGCCCCATGGCGCTTCCAGCCCTTCTGTCGGCTCGGAAAAATCCACGGTCACAGGCAGTGACTGATCCACGTACTGCCAGCTTGGTAAGTCTTCGACAAACGGGCCAAACAGCAGTTGGTTATCTTTGAGGGATTTGAAGTTTTCGCCGTTGATCCAGAGCATATCAACGCTGCCACCCTGCGCTTTGCCTGCCGCTTTTTCTGCAATCAGGCGGGTGGTGGTTTCGGTAATGTCCGTCACTTTGACGTGATGAAGCGTGACATCGTAACGGCGCTTAAGCTCTTTTTTTGCCCAACCCAGATAACGGTTAATTTCCTGATTACCGCCCCAGGCGTGGAAGTAAACATGTTGTCCGGCAGCCTCGGCTTTAATCTGCTGCCAGTTTTCGGTGCCCGTCGCAGACACAGAGAAAGAGGTGACCGCTAAAATAAGCGCGGTGAAAAGGTTTTTCATACTACTTCGTTTTTATAAATTTCTAGGGCGTTAAAAAGACGAAAATCGCCCCTTACGCGCAGCAAGGGACGATACAATATTCACTTTCAAATCCAGCGCAAGCTTATTTAGACAGTTCCGCCATATCGATGCCTTTTTTCTTCGCGATGTATTTCGGGATCAGAGACATGCCGAACAGCACCAGACCCGCAACCGCGAATTTCACCAGCAGCATTGCCGACACGCCGTTAGTCGCGATGTCACCCGCCATGTAAGCGAAGATGAAAGCGCCAGGTGCCATAGTGATCATTGAAACCAGTGCGAAAGTGCTCAGGCTCAGACCAGTCAGGCCGTATGCGTAGTTTTGCAGGCTGAATGGGAACACAGGAACCAGACGCGTCAGGATCAGGAAGCTGGTACCGTTTTGCGCAACACCGTCGTCAATTTTCTTGAAGATTGGGTTGGTACCAAACTTTTTCATGATGGTGCCACGCAGCAGGAAGCGAGCAACAACAAACGCTGCAGACGCACCTACGGTTGCAGCAACCAGTGCCAGAATACCGCCTTGAACCGGGCCAAAGACGATACCCGCAACGATGGTGAACGCACTGCCTGGCAGCATGAAGATACAGGCGAAAACGTAAGCAATCAGGAATACCACGTAACCCATTGCGCCGAAGCTTGCGATCCAAGCTTGCAGGCTTTGAATGTCAGTGATGATTTCCAGAATGCCGCTTTGTTTCGCTGCAAACAGAACAGCGGCGATAACCGCAACGATCAGACCGATTTTTAGAAATTTCATGAGTATTTACCCGAAAAATAAAGAATTTTGCTTTTCCCTGAAGAAGGCGTTCGGCCTTGAATGTGCGCTTTTTGTTTGCCTGATACGAGGGCTCCCGTTAGGCCCAAACGCATCCTAAAAGCACACCGAACGACTTCTTAAGGCAAGAAACTCGCCGGGCGAAACTGCAGGAGACAACTGCGTATCACTCAACACCCGGCGGCTTCTTAATTCACACTGACATGCACTTAATCAGGCCAGCTTTTGACTTGTAGCGGTTGAACCAAGCTTTTGCAGGGTTAGCCAGTACGTTCACTGGTGGTGCAGTGTCTTGCATCACTACCGGACCAAACATCAGATCCAGAATGTGCCAAGATTTCGCGCCCACACCCATCATGGATGCACGACATGCTGCGCAGTAAACCACCACGTGGTCAGTTTCAAACTCATCAACACGACGCTGAACCACACGGGTTGCCACGTCAGGGTTAGCCGGTACAACCATGCCACCGAAGCCACAGCAGCGCGTATTTTCGCGGGTGTGTTCTGGCTCAGCGGTTTTGTAGCCCAGCTCGTTAAGAATCCAACGGATACCGTCTTGCAGTTCTTTCTCGTAGCGGGTTGAGCAAGAGTCGTGAATGGTGAAGACCACATCGCTGTCTTTTGCTTTGCCCACCAGCTCTTTTGGCAGACCGATTTTTGGCAGCAATTTCCACAGTGAAACTGGCTTTTGCGTACCACCCGATTTCTTGATCATGCCGTAGCAGCTTTGGCACGCCACGATCACTTCGTCTGCTTGTAGCTTGTCAAAGTCAGCTTGCAGCTGGCCGTAACGCTCTTTGAATTTGTCTGCCTGACCAATCGCAGCAGTTGGCTTACCACAACATTTCTGAACTGCACCCATTTCCGGGAACACGTTTTTCAGGTGTTGTGCAATCGCCGCGACACCTTCTGGCGAGTAGGATGGCAGGCTGCATCCTGGCATGAATACTTTATTGGTCATTTTGTGGTTACCGCGCGTTTAGCCATTGTGAAGAATTTCGAGAAGCCCAGCTTCTGGTGCATGTTGATTGCCTTGTGGCCTTTCATTGGCGATTCGCCGTTGTTCGCGTTAACGAAGTCAACTCGGGCGCCAAGGAAGATATCCTTCATTGGGTAATCTTTAGGACAAACGATGGTGCACTGGTCACAGGCGTTACAGGAGTACGCCAGCAGTGGGTCCATCTCTTTGTTGTTGACGAAGTCACTGAACAGGGTCTTCGGACAGTCGCCGAAGTCGTTCATCATGATGCACTCGCTCATACACAGCTTGCAGGTACACTGCAGACAGCGGCTTGATTCCTGCTTGATTTGCTCTTGGGTAAAACCAAGGTCAACCTGTGCGAAATCGCGCTTGCGCACTTCGGCATCACGCAGTTCACCGTGCAGACGAGGAACGTCGGTAGTGCCTTTAGGCAGTGGGATGTCCAAACGAGACTTGTAGCTGTACTCTTCCTGGAAATCGCGGCCTTCTTCCAAAGGACGACCCGCGAACTGACGCTCGATGCTCATGGCTGCTTTACGGCCCAGTGCCATCGCTTCAATCACGATGTTACCGCCAGCCGCATCACCTGCGACGTAAACACCTTCCATCGACGTTGCCAGCGTGTCTTTGTCGACCACGTAGCGACCGCCACGGGTGGTTTCCAGCGCGCCGTCAGTGATGTCTGCCACCAGCTGACCGGTTGCGAATACCACAGTGTCGACTTCGATAGTGCGGGTTTCATCGCTGTAGCTTGGTGCGAAGTTGCCGTTTTCATCGAAGATAGACAGCACGCGACGCAGAGTAATTGAGGTCACTTTACCGTCTTTCTCTTCGATAGAGATTGGGCCCCAGCCAGCGTTGAAGACTACGCCTTCTTCCAGCGACTCTTCGATTTCAACATGGCTTGCTGGCAGTTTTTCCATCGCTTCCAGAGAGCACTGGTAAACTTCATCAGCACCGATACGCCATGATGAACGTGCACAGTCCATCGCTACGTCACCACCGCCGATCACCATCACTCGTTTGCCTGCGCGGGGGAATGCACGGGTTTCAGAGATTTCTTTCAGGTATTCAACCGCAGAGAATACGCCTTCAGACTGGTGACCAGGCAGCGGGATGATAGAACCCACGTGCGCACCATGTGCCAGAACCACTGCATCGTGAGTGTTGCGCAGTACTTCAAACGAAATGTCTTTGCCAATTTCCACACCGAACTTGGTTTCGATGCCCAGCATATCCAGGTAGCTGTATTCGAAATCGATAACATGGCGTGGCAGACGGTACTCAGGAATACCTACACGCATCATGCCGCCGTACACGTCCATTTTTTCGAAGATAGTGACCTCGTGACCTTTGCGGCGAAGTTCAATTGCCGCCTGTGCACCCGCAGGGCCAGCACCGATGATCGCGATTTTCTTGCCAGTTGGATTCAGAACCGCCAGATCCCAGTTCTCTTTGTTATCCATTTTTTCTGCAACGAAGCGTTTGATACCCGCCACGCTGATGCCCTGACCGTATTCAGTCTGACGACGACATGCCTGCTCACACGGGTGCGCACAGATGCGACCCAGCGTTTGTGGCAGGAACAGTTTGCCGCGGATCACGTCCAGTGCTTCTTGATACTTGCCTTCGCCCGCCAGACGCACGTACTGCTTAACGTCAGTGTGCATAGGACATGCAGTTTGGCATGCTGGGTCTGCATCACCCATACAGCCGTCTACTACGCGTTGTGCCGCGTCGTAGAGCTTTTGACTAAAAATGACATTGTTCATTGTTGTTATGATTCCGGTATATGTAATTCTTTTGGCAGTACCTACTCAGGCGCAGTGCTCAAGTGCGCCTGAGTAAGTTCATTGATTAGCTTTTCTTCGCACCGCTTTGCACTGGAATGTCCGCACGATTTTGTTCGTAGTGCGCGTAGCTGTACTCAATCCAAGAACCGTCGTAGTTGTAGACGTCTTGTGCACCCAGAACTTCTTCCAGAACCATCATGGTGTGTGCAGAACGAACGCCTGATTGACAGTAGGCAATCACTTTCTTGCCTTTAATCACGTCGCCGTAAAGGGCTTGCAGTTCTTCTGCAGATTTCAGCGTGGTGTCGTCGTTCAGCGCTTTGGTCCAGTTGATGTGAACACTGCCAGGGATAGTGCCCGGGCCAAACGCGCCAGATACTGTGGTGCTGCCATCAAATTCCGCGGTGCCGCGGGTATCCAGAATCACCCAGTCAGCGGTGTTTTGCGCTGCCAGAACCATATCCAACGTTGCCAGTGCCGACTCTTCGCTTTGTGGCGCAGGGGCTTTGTACTGAGATGCAGTCACCGTTGGGTTTGCATTGCCTGTTGGGAAACCTTCGCCAATCCACGCATTCAGGCCGCCATCCAGATAGCGAACGTTTTCATGACCCAGGTTTTTGATTTGCCAGAACAGGCGGGCTGCATCGTGGTGAGAGTTCGCAGCGTAAACCACAATGGTGGTTTCAGGTGTTGCACCGTAGCTGCTCAGCAGGGATTCCATTTCTTCGACAGAGTTGCGCATGCCGTCAAACTCATACGCGTCTTTCGCTGCAGAGTAATCAGGACGCCACATTGAGAATGAACCTTCGATAGGTGCATCTGGCTTCATTGGGTTCAGCGCGCCGATCACAACCACATCCAGATCGCGATCCATCATCTGCTTCACTTCCTGCGCAGAAACGAACGCTTCTGGGTTGGCGTACTCAGCAAACTTCTGATCCAACACTTCAGCACTTACCTGAACCGCTTCTGCACCGAACATGCTGGTGTAGCCGACATAACCTGCTGCCAGAACAGCAGCGACAACGCCGATTGCAACTGTCGATTTTTTCATCGTGAAATTCCCAAGATTATTAAAAATTTTTCTGCCTTCTCAGGGGCAAAAGGAAATCAATAACGGGATGCTGAATACTCGGCTTTATGATTCGTTTTAAGTGCCAATCTTACTGCCAGCATCGCGCTCAAAATGCTTTGGGTTGACCGCTCCGGGCCAGTAGCACGGATTGTGTGTGAATGGGGGAATGGCGGATATTGTGGTTTACCACAATAGTGCGAAATATTTGATCTAAAGCAACATTATTAATAGGGTTTTATAAGGTAAAATGCGTGCCACTATCATTCCCGACGTGTGCCACTCACTTGCCCGGTTACCTACAACGTTTGACTCCCCTGCTGGGTATCAAAGCTGCATTCCTTTATATCGTTAGTATGTGCTGCCTTTGCGTTTGTCCTGCACAAGCCGGCGTTCTTCAACATTATGATGTCGGTGTGTTAGCACTTCGTGGCGATCAGCATGCTGAGCAATCCTGGCGGCCAACGTTGGATTGGCTGGAAGACACCATTCCGAATACCGAGTTCACCCTTCATACCTATGACTTTGAAGAGTTGGATGAAGCCTTCGAGCACAATCAATTGGATTTCCTGCTGACCAGTCCGGGACAGGCCACGCGTATTGCGCGGCAATATCCGCTGAACTGGCTCGCCACCCAGAAGACTCCATACAGCAGTAACCTTACCCACTCCATTGCTTCTGTTGCTGTTGTGCGTAGCGACTCGCCCTACCTTGCTCTTCGCGACATTGAATATGCGCGCGTGGGTGCCGTTTCCGAAAAAGCGTTTGGCGGCTTTCTGGCGCTCCGCTACGAAATTGAAAAACGCAATGTGTTTGGAAGTAGCTTCTTTAAGCGGGTGAAATTCTATGGCCCACCAACAGATAACATTTTGCTGAGTGTGATTGATAACGATTTGGATGTCGCAGTGCTGCCCGCCTGTACGCTGGAAAGCATGATTAAGGAAGGACGCATTGAGCGGCATAAAGTGCGAGTACTTGAAGGCAAGCGTCCGAATGACTCGATTTGTACGGTGACCACCCCGCTCTATCCGAATTGGACCTTTGCCAAAACCGACCGCGCTTCTAACAGCATCGGCAAGTTAGTTACCCAATCACTGCTTTCGATGCATGAAAGTGCTTACGCCGCAGAGGCTGCGGGTAATGTCGGCTGGACGCTCCCAGCAAGCCCGGTCAAAGTCGACCATGTACTGCACCAACTCGACATGCACCCCTTACAACGCACCTGGCAGGAAGGATTCATGAAATGGCTGGATCGCAATCAGGTACTCGCCTTCGCCACCTTCGTCGTTTTCATGCTGATGAACATCTATCACTTCTGGTTGGAATATCGCTTCAAGCGTAGTAAGGACGACCTAAAGAAGACCCTCTACGAACTCAAAGAGAGAAATGAGCAATTGGAGCATGCCCAGCGAACCATGATTGTCAGCGAGCTTGGCAGCAGCATTGCGCATGAGATTAACCAGCCGCTTTCGACCATCAAAAACTACTCCGAGGGTTTGCAGCGCCGCATTGCCCAAGGCATGACACCGGATGAAATGTCACCTTTTCTTGGGAAAATAGAACAACAGGTGACCGTCGCTAGTGGCATCATCCAGCGCTTGCGTGGCTTGATAAAACAGACACCGACAGACTATGTCACCTGCGATCCGATCTTCTTTATTAAAGAATCGATATCGCTGATTGAATACGACTTTCAGGCGCAAAAAATTGCGCTAAACCTGATCGTTGAAGGCGAGCCGCTCCAAGGCGAGTTCGATGTCATTGGCATGCAGCAAGTGATGATCAATCTGCTGAAAAACGCCAAAGATGCCTGTATGGCCAGTCTGGATTACGAAATCTCACCCACCGTCACTATCGAGCTTTTGTATGGCACCCATGAGGTAGTTATCCGGGTTCAGGATAACGGCATTGGCCTTGCGGCAAGCGAGACCGAAGTGAAGAAACCTTTCTATACCACCAAAGAAGATGGTTTGGGCCTTGGTTTACCTATCTGCCGTGAAGTCGTCGAAGCCCATCGCGGACATTTTATTATTCAGGCTGCACGCCCGGTTGGCTGTGAAGTCACTGTGGTGCTGCCAATCAAACGAGAACAAGAATAAATGAACAAAGGCCCGGTATTTATTGTTGATGATGAAGATGCAGTCCGCGAGTCACTGGTCTTTATGTTGGAAAGCTATGGCTTGGTGCTGAAAGATTTCGCCTCTGGTCCTGCGTTTATGGAAAGCGTCGATATTTCAGAGCCGGGTTGCATCGTGCTGGATAGCCGAATGCCAGAAATGCGCGGTCAGGAGCTACAGCAGATCCTCAACGACGCACAAAGCCCACTCTCTATCATCTTCCTGACAGGTCATGGCGATGTGCCCATGGCAGTGGATGCACTCAAAGACGGTGCGGTCGATTTCTTCCAAAAACCGGTCGACGGTGATCGCTTAGTGGCGGCGATTGAAAAAGCCCTCGCCCACTCTTTCCAGCGTGTTGGTCATGTCTGTGTCGAAAAGAAATACAACAGCCTGACTGAGCGTGAAAAAGAAGTACTGAAAGAAGTGCTGAAAGGCCAGACCAACCAGCAAATGTCGAAGACTCTGTGTGTTTCGCTGCGCACCATTGAAGTTCACCGCGCGAACATGATGAAGAAGTTTGAGGCAAGCAACGTGGCAGATTTAGTGCTGCGGTTAAGCACGCTGATTCAGCAAGGGAAAATCTAGGCCACCACAAAAGGCGAAGTGCAGAATCGCGGGGGAATGCGAAACTGCACTTCAGGGGGAACCTATTGGCATTTAAATGCCGTTTGATTCGTATTAATTTGCGAGCGCGACTTTCATCTGCTCGGCAACTTTGTCGACTTTGCCCAATCCGACGACCACTTGTAGGCCACCTTTACCGATTGGAATCACACCTGCCGCGCCAAGTTGCTTCAGTTTCTCACTGTCTGCCAGTCCAGAGTCTTTCACTGTCAGGCGAAGACGGGTCACACAGTTGTCGACTTCCAGAATATTCTCTGCACCGCCAATCGCTGCAATGTAGTCGTTAGTCAGTTGGCCAATTTCTTCTTTCGTTTCTTCTTTAGAAGCACCTTCTCCACGACCTGGCGTTTTCAGGTTGAACTTCAGAATCGCAAAGCGGAAGGTGAAGTAGTACACCGCGAAGAACACCAGACCTTGAGCAATCAACATGTACCACTGGGTTGCAAGTGGGTTCTGGCTAGAGAGCACGAAGTCTACGAAACCTGCAGAGAAACCAAATCCTGCCATCCATTCCATGCTTGCTGCGATGTAGAGCGAGATACCCGTCAGCACAGCGTGAATGAAGTAAAGTGCCGGTGCCAGGAACATGAAGCTGAACTCTAGCGGCTCTGTGATGCCCGTGAAGAATGACGCCATGGCTGCTGCAATCATGATAGAGAATGTCGCACCTTTGTTTTCTGCATCAGCACAGTGGTACATCGCCAAAGCTGCTGCCGGTAGACCGAACATCATGATGGGGAAGAAGCCCGCTTGATACATACCGGTTTTACCAGGGATCGCCGTGCCGTCAGCAATAGACTGCGCGCCACCCAGAAAGTTAGGGATATCGTTAATGCCGACCACATCAAACCAGAACACTGGGTAAAGCGCGTGGTGCATGCCAATAGTCAAGGTCAGGCGGTTAAAGAAGCCGAATAGGCCCGCACCCAATGCATCCAGTGCGACAAGATGGTTACCGAAAACAACCAGTGCGTTGTAAACCATAGGCCAGACATAGAGCAGTACAAACGCAATCGCCATACCTGCAATCGAGGTCAGGATAGGGACCAAACGTTTACCGCTGAAAAACGCGAGTGCTTTTGGCAGTTCAACCGTGTGGTAGCGGTTGTAGATCTCCGCGGAGATGATACCGACCAAAATACCAATGAACTGGTTATTGATCTTACCGAAGGCATCCGGCACTTCACTGGCTGTTACTCCCATCAATTGGCTTACTGCGCCAGGAGAAAGAAGCGTCGTAACAACCATAAAGCAGATAAAGCCCGCCATGGCTGCCGCGCCGTTTTTGTCTTTACTTAATCCGAACGCGACACCGATGGCGAACAGCACAGCCATATTGTCGATGATTGCGCCGCCGGATTTGATTAACAGCGCCGCCATGACACTTTCTGAACCCCAACCCACCGGATCAATCCAGTACCCGACACCCATTAAAATTGCTGCGGCAGGCAGAGTGGCAACGGGTACCATCAATGCCTTACCGACTTTTTGCATATATCCCAAGATATTCATCTAAGCCCCCAAGCTTTATTCAATAAAATTCTTAATCCCCCGCAAGGTTGTGATGCTGTCGTTATTGGCTTGTTTTCGCTGCATCACAATCAGTGCTTTAGGCCTATTTGACGATTAAACCCGCTTGCAAACAAACCAATCCGACGCCATCATGAATTAATATTTTTAATGCATAAGAGCGATAGAAGAAGAACAATGGCGAACCTTCAATCTCTGCTTGGCAATCTCCATACCTTCAATGTCGCTGCAAGAACCTTGAGCTTTACCGAAGCGGCAAAGCTTCTGCACTTAACGCAAGGCGCTGTCAGCCATCGCATCAAGGTGTTGGAGCAGGAACTGGGGTTCAATTTGTTTGTTCGCGGTACGCGAAAGCTGACGCTGACAGAGGAAGGGAGACGGTTTCAGGGCACACTGGCGAGCTCACTGAACAACATTTTCAGCGAAATTGACGATATTCGGCATACAGAACTGAGCGGCGATTTGACCATCGCTACTTCACCCGGCATTGCCTACGAATGGCTTATTCCAAGGCTGGCAGATTTCAAAGCCAAGTATCCTAAATTCAATTTGAAGGTGATGACGCAAGAGCTCGAACTGGACTTCGAGACCAACAATATTGATGTCGCGCTTTACTACGGTGCATCAGAAAGACCCGATGTCTACCGCATCAAAATGTTTGATGAGCGTTATGTTCCTGTCTGCACACCGACATACGCCAAAGAGAACCATCTCTTTGAGGATGGAATGAACTCCCTTTCCCGAGTGAATTTCCTCTACGCCGCCACATCGACAGTCTGGTCACGATGGGCAAAGCACCACAAAGTGGATATCGACATCACCCGGCACTGTAGCGTTTTCACACATCAAGACATGGCTGTGTTCAGCGCAAGAAAAGGATTGGGGGTCGCAATGGGTCGCTACCGGTTCGTCAAAGACGCACTGGAAAGTGGTGAACTGGTTTCTCCTTATCCCGGAATGGAGACCCACAAAACCCATGATCTGCTCTGCCCGCTTGGCTCAGAGAAAAGACCCAAAGTACGGACGTTTATCAATTGGGTGACTGGTCAAATTAATCAAACGAACTAACAAGAAGCTCATATATTAGGAATAAAATCACGATCGAGTACGTCCTCGATCGTGTTCTAGGACGCACCAACACTGGTCTCAGCACATACTGGCTCCAATTTCATTGTTTAAGGAGCCACAAGGTGAAACCCATTTATTTACTCGTTATCCTATTAACGTTCGTCCTAAATTCTGCCTTTGCAGCGAATATTGGGTTTGAGCAATTCTCGCTTGATGATGACGCATCAAGACCACTGAATGTTTCCATCTGGTACCCAACATTTCAAACGTCACCAAAAACCGTGATTGCCGAAAATCCCGCTTTTGTTGGTACTGAAGTGATCAAAGCAGCAACGCTAGATGCGAGAAAAGCGCCTGTTGTTTTGCTATCTCATGGCTATCGTGGAAGCTGGCGAAATCTCAATTGGCTGGCGACTAAGCTTGCTAAACGTGGTTACGTGGTGGCCGCCACTGATCACCCCGGTACAACAACTTTTGACCAAGCTCCATCTCAAGCCGCGCAATGGTGGCAAAGACCAAGAGATGTTTCCCGCTTGCTGAGTTTTCTACTGGCTGACTCAAAGTGGAGTAACGCTTTGGACGCGAACAACATTTCCGCTATCGGCCACTCTTTGGGGGGATGGACGGTGATGCAGTTGGCTGGCGTTGAAATGGATAGAAACGAATTGAAAAAACAATGCCAGCTCATTTTTAATCCAAGAACGTGCGGACTGGCAAAAGAACTGGGGCTTGATAAGACTCAGCCAAAGGAGCCGGAAACCAACTCGCTTAAAGATACACGTATCAAACGTGTCGTCAGTTTGGACTTGGGTTTAGCGCGCGGATTTTCTGTTCAGAGTATGACTGAAACGCTAACACCGACGCTCATTCTCGCTGCAGGAATCGACATAGGCGATTTGCCACAAGCTATGGAGTCAGGCTATTTGGCTGAACATTTACCTTTGTCGACGAGACACTACAAGGTGTATGAGGAAGCCACCCATTTCAGTTTCATGCAGCGATGTAAGACAGGTGCTATCGACCTGCTGGAACAGGAACACAAAGGCGATGGCATTATCTGTAAGGATGGATTCGGCACCCGGCGCGAAGCACTGCATGCCGACATGTTGGAGGATATCCTTTGGTTTCTTGAGTAACTCATACAGAAATCAAACGGTGCCGCTTCGAAATTCGCTGGGCGTTTTTTCGGTGATTCGCAAAAACTCTCGGTTGAAATTAGATTTAGTCTGAAAGCCCGCAGCAAGATAGATCTCAGTGATCGCCAAGTCGCTGTTTTTCAGCAAGGACTTGGCGTGCTCAATCCGATAGCGGTTGATTGCGCGGGAGATATTCTCCCCACAAACCTGATTCACCGATGAAGAGATTTTTCTCCCCGGAATACCCAGTTTCCTTGCCAGCTTATTTAACGTCAGATCAGGGTCTTTAAACAGCTCCCTTTGCTCCATCATCTCATCCAATTTCGCGACAACCGATTGCGCCTCATCATTCTCGTCAGTGATGGGTCCAGGTTCGTGATCCACTTCAGAATTTAGGTCATTGAGAGCCAACTCAGCGTCATTCGCCTCAAACACTTCTCCTTCGGGAACTTGCTCTTGGGAAGGCACACTTCCGTCAACAATCACCACCAGCATACCCATGACAGGTATCAGTATTAGATAGCTGAACGTCAGAATGAAGCCTGTGTGCTCAGCACCAAACGCGACAAAGTCATAGGAGATTGCCCCATCAATGAATGCAGAAAACAGTAACAGTGCACCCGCAACTCTTTCGGAGTAACTTGTCTGATTTGTGTCGCTGAGCCTTACCTTGTCTGCGGTGCTGAAAGAAAGAGACAGTAACCACACACCATAGACTAGGTACAAAATCACCAGCAATACATCTGTTAGCCCCAACCATAGATATGGATAACTGGCAGAGAACAATGCCACCAACCCAGGACCAATCCAGTGAACGTTACTGAGAGGCTTGTTCGAGTGTGCTTGAGAGAAACACCACCATGCCACAACAGGAAGGCACGCGCCTAACATGGGCTGGATTGTGCGGAAGAAACTAATATCCGTCGTCCACCTCAAACCCACGACCGCAGTTGCAGCAGCACACAGGATCAGAAACCAGAAAGCACGTTTTGACTGGTAATATGAGCGATTGAAAATGATCGCCGCACCGAAAATCAACATCAACGACGCCACAAATGGCAATGGGATAGAGAGCATTTTTGTCCTTTAAATTCAGCTCGTCACAATGAGAGGGAATCGTTCGTCACTTAGAAGTAATGCGCGATGTCCAGATACCGGTTGCGGATATGTTCGATCAACGCCTTCACCTTGGTCGGAGGCTGTCGGGTAAACGGATACACGGCATAGATGCCAAGCTTCTTACCCACTTGCTCAGGAAGAATATCAATCAGCGTACCTTCCAACAGATCATGATAAACCAAACAGCGCGGCACGTACGCAATACCATAACCGCCCAATGCGGCTTTGCGAAGTGCAGTAGCATTATCAGTGGAAAAACTGCCAGACACTTTGACGATGTAGTTACCTTTACTCGCCTTGAATTCCCAGTCCGACGCCCCAGTGGTTTGATACGCGTATTGCAGGCAATTGTGGTCGACCAATGCTTCCGGTGTGGCGGGTTTTCCGTGTTGGGCAATGTATTGCGGCGAAGCACAAACTATCCATTGGGAATCAAGGAAATGGCGGGCAATCAGGCTCGAGTCTTCGAGATAACCCGTGCGGATAACCAGGTCATAGCCACCTTCTATCAGGTCAACGAATTTGTTGTCGAGCGACATATCAACCGTCAGGCCAGGGTTTTGGTAACAGAACTCTGCTACTGCATCTGCCAGTAGCAAATCACCGGAAATGGTTGGCACCGACATTTTGATATGCCCCGTGATGGTTTCGCCAAACCCCACAACAGAATCAACCGCTTCTTGGGTAGCCTGTTTGACGTTTTTCGCTCCCTGCAAGAGAGCTTTTCCCGCTTCTGTCAGTGTGAGCTTACGAGTCGTGCGGTAGAGAAGCTGAACGCCTAATTCTTCTTCTAAACGCGCAACACGTTTACTGACAACGGAGTTTGTCAGGCTGTTTTGTTCGGCAGCTTTACTGAAGCTGCCCAGCTCAACCACTTGGGAAAAGAGAATCAGATCATCCGCGCGCACAGCATTCACTCACTCTGAGAAACAATTAAGACCATTATTTCCTTTTCTTAGAGAAAGTAAACGACCACGTTCTAGGGGCTGTTGACCTTTGGTGGTTAAATTTCGTTCTAGCCATAAGCGTTTTAGGCGCGGCGAGGTGTGTGCCGCCTAGTCATTCTAAGCAAATACACCTCAACAAAGCATAAAACGCTTAGGG
>NZ_LASY01000048.1:0-23883 GCF_000973155.1 Grimontia sp. AD028
ATTTTTCGCCTTGTTCTCGAACATTTTTCCTACGCTATTTCTGATCACCTATCTACTGTGATTGGTATAAGTTAACGCGCCAGAAAAGAAAAACGGCTCCATATCAGGAGCCGTTTTCAATTAGGTGAGCTAGGTGCGGATTAAGCGCCGATCACGCCACCGTCTTTGCGGGTAATACGCATCACAGTTGAGCGTGGCACAGAATCACCGCCGTCTGGGAAGTGTGAAGGAGCCAGATCTTCACCTGGGTGCTGGATGCCGACAAACATAGTTTTGTAGTCAGGCGAGAACGCGAGACCTGTGATTTCACACGCGATAGGGCCTGTCAGGAAGCGACGGATTTCGCCAGTTTTGGTGTCTGCACACAGCATCTGGTTGTTACCCATGCCAGCGAAGTTGCCTTCGTTAGAGTACTTACCATCAGTCTGGATCCACAAACGGCCAGCGCCATCAAAACCAATGCCATCTGGGCTGTTGAACATGTTGTCTTTGTTGATGTTTGGCGTACCTGCCATCAGGCCTTCCTGCACTTCTGGGTTGCCTGCCATCACAAAGATATCCCATTTGAAATCAGTCGCTGTGTGGTCACCACCTTGTGGTTCCCAGCGAATGATGTGCCCATACGGATTTTTCTCACGAGGGTTAGCCACGTTCAAAGGCTGGTTTTCACGAACGCCACGGTATTTGTTGTTGGTCAGGGTGCAGAACACATGCTTGTTGTCTGGGTGAACAGCAACCCACTCAGGACGGTCCATGGTGGTCGCGCCAACTTGCGTTGCTGCTTCGCGGGCGAAGATCATCACTTCGGCTTGGCTCTTGAAGCCGTTTTCTGGTGTCAGGCCATTCTTACCAAAGGTCAGTTCAACCCATTCACCTTTACCCTTCAGTTCGCCCTCTTTACCGTCGAACTTCGCGACGTAGAGTGTGCCTTCTTCCAGCAGATCACGGTTTGAAGCGTGAGTGCCCGGTTTGTACTTGTTCTTTGAAACGAACTTGTAGAGGTGTTCGCCACGCTCGTCATCACCGAGGTAAACCACAACGTGACCGTCTTTGTTGATAGTCAGTGCTGCGTTTTCGTGTTTGAAACGACCCAGTGCAGAACGTTTCTTCGGCTTGGAGTTTGGATCCATTGGGTCGATTTCGACGACCCAACCAAAACGGTGTGGTTCGTTAGGTGTTTTTGCTACGTCGAAACGCTCGTCGTGTTTCCACCAGTCGTAACCCCAATCTTTGTCTTTCACGCCATAGCGCTTGTAGGTCGGGCCCAGATCCACTTCTTCAGAAGCCGCGAAGTACCCGTTGAAGTTCTCTTCACATGCCAGATAAGTGCCCCAAGGCGTTTGGCCGTTTGCACAGTTATTGTAGGTGCCCAGAATGGTCTCTCCACCTTCCGGATCAGCCGCGGTTTTCAGCAAGTCGTTACCGCGTGCTGGGCCTGTCATTTCCATTGGGGTGTATGCGGTTACCTTGCGGTTCAATCGACCTTCAACATTTGGCATCCATTTCCCGTCTTTCTTCACCAGTTCGATGATAGAAACACCGTGTGCCGCCTGAGATTTACGTACATCATCGGCAGAGATGTTTTTACCTTGGTGAGTGTAAAGATATTCGTTGTTGGTGTATTCGTTGTTCGCAACCAGTACCGCGCGGTCGTCTGACAGCGGGAAGAAGGTCATGCCGTCGGTGTTATCACCGTACTGCATTTCCTGTGCTTTTGAATCGTTAGACTGGCTGAACTTTGGAGAGTTAGGGAACAGAGCGTCACCCCATGAGATCATTGTTTCAGCGATGTAGCCGTCTGGAACAACAACCGTATCAGCAGTAGAAGCAGGAATGGCTTCAAAGCCCATCAGCTTGCTCTTGTCCATTGAACCGGCAACTGCTTTTGCAACCGGGCTTGCTGCGAAGAATGCCACAGAGCCTGCTGCACCGGCAGCGCGAAGGAAATTACGACGATTCATCGCCGCATCGATAAAACGGTTGAACTCTGGCTCGCTGTCCAGTTGGCGTTGGTCAATATGTTTGCTCACGATGACTTCCTTTCCAGATGATTTTAATAATTAATCGTGTGATTTTTCCAAACGCAGGTTTTGTATGCGTTTGGCTATCTACCGGAACCGAATTCTGGAATTCGATTGTTAAAAGTTCGTGAACTCTCAATGAAATGTAAATGTTAGTATCGAGAACCATGCACTGATAAATAAGATTTGGGCATTTTTATATGAGTCTGATTTCACTTGTTTTTAGTGCAAGTGTGAATTCTTGCGCAAATCACAGTCGGCGATACGGCAGAATTGATCAGACACAAAGTCCCTTTCTTTGAAGTTCGGCATCTTTAGCCTGACGAAAAGAAGAGGAAAAAACGATGCTGAGAATCTTGGGAACGCTGGGTGCCGTCCTGTTATCAACCCATGTGATGGCAATCGAAGGAGAAGGTGATCCTGTTGCAGGAAAACAAAAGGCTTATACCTGTCAGTTCTGCCACGGTGAAACGGGTTATTCGCCAAAGAAAGACTATCCACACATCAACGGCCAGAATGCGCTTTATCTATACAATGTGATGAAGTCTTATCAGGCAGGGGAACGTACTGGCGCAATGGATAATATGATGCGTCAACAAATGTCGGTATTGAGCGACCAGGACATGAAAGACATCGCGGCTTTTTACGCGAGCCAGGAGCGTGGAAAGCCTCAGTAAGCCATTGCGACCTACCTTACTCGCTGATATTGTTCTGGCAAAATATAAAACAGGAAACTGACATGCCGACAATCTGGGTTGATGCGGACGCTTGCCCGACCGTGATCAAAGAGGTCCTTTTTCGTGCTGCAGACCGCACTCAAACCGAATGTGTGCTGGTGGCTAACCAATCTTTGAGAACGCCACCATCCCGCTATATTCGAAGCCTTCAGGTGGAGAAAGGGTTTGATGTGGCAGATAACGAGATCGTTAGACGTGTTGAAAAAGGTGATTTGGTCATCACCGCAGACATTCCCTTGGCCTCAGAAGTGATTGAGAAATCGGCCGTCGCGTTGAACCCCCGTGGCGAGTTGTATACGCCGGAGAATATCCGCCAACGACTGAACATGCGCGACTTTATGGATACGCTGCGCTCAAGCGGTATTCAAACCGGAGGCCCTGCAACCATGAGTCAGCAGGAAAGACAGAAATTCGCCAATGAGTTGGATAAGTTTTTGCAGCGGGCGAAGCGGTAATTAATGTGAAGAACAAAGGAGCGTATGACGCTCCTTTGTTCTATTTCTAGTCATTAGTTTTTAAATTTCAGCTAGTTGACTAACCCAAAGGTCGGTCATTTCGTTCACCCTTTTGGTCTTTATTGTGAAAGCCGAATAAGCTCAACTTAGCCTGTATTCAACCTCTTTTTAGTTTATTCCCATTAATTTGTTGTGTCTTTAATGGTCGTATATGCCGCTACTGTAAGATCCGACTTATCGGACTTCATCCAGGCTTTAAGGGTAAACGTCTCATTGTCGTCTTTGATGCTGTCTTCCAAGATATCTAAATAGACTGAAAAACCATGAGCGCCTTTAGGGATGACGATTTCCGTCCCCTCGGGCGTAAGGGTAGGTTCGATTCGTCCAATGATTCCGTCGCCGCTTTGGAATAAGACTCTTGGTGTGAGTGAATAGTCGATGCCACCTTTTGCGGTGTTGTCGACGTTTGCTAAGAATATCGTAGAGGTGCCATCTTTTGTGACTTCGTCAAAAACGAGATCAAACTGCTGGAAATCGCCTTCGGCACGGGGTTGTTCACCATTAGCTGAGGTATAGAATATCCTGACACCATTTTGTTTGGTGTCTTGAATAGTCGTTGTCGCAGCTACAGTAAGATCCGACTTATCGGGTTTCATCCAGGCTTTAAGGGTAAACGTCTCATTGTCGTCTTCGATATTGTCTTCCAATATATCTAAATAAACTGAAAAACCTTGAGCGCCTTTGGGGATGACGATTTCCGTCCCCTCGGGCGTAAGGGTAGGGTCGACTTGTCCAATGATTCCGTCGCCGCTTTGGAAGTAGACTCGTGGTGTGAGTGAATAGTCGATGCCACCTTTTGCGGTGCCGTCCACGTTTGCTAAGAAAATGGTAGAGTTTCCATCTTTTGTGACTTCGTCAAAAGCGAGGTCAAACTGCTGGAAATCGCCTTCGGCACGGGGTTGTTCACCATTTGCTGAGGTATAGAAGAGCATGACACCATTTTCTGCGTCACTAGCAAAAGACGTAGACTCATAGCATTCATGTTCTTCTGAGGTTACTGTTGCCATCGCACTAATGCGAGTCGGGAAGAGTCCAATTTGTACTTTTTCACCGGTCTCAGGTTTTAAGCGCCACAGTTGGTTGCTGTTAATATTGCCTGTTACGTTTTGGTTCTTTGCCGCCATGATCAACTGACCATTTTGATCTGTGGTGACAGAAGT
Organism: Grimontia sp. AD028; assembly: GCF_000973155.1. Taxonomy (NCBI): domain Bacteria; kingdom Pseudomonadati; phylum Pseudomonadota; class Gammaproteobacteria; order Vibrionales; family Vibrionaceae; genus Grimontia; species Grimontia sp. AD028. The sequence goes on from NZ_LASY01000048.1 coordinate 4,434, forward strand.
AACGAAATCCACAAAATGGAAGGCTTTCAGGGTCAAATCAGCGGTCGAGAGGTTAACGGTAAAGGTGCGGCCACTGGTCACGTACAAAAGTTCATTATTGTAAAACTCAAAGTCACCCCATGTGGTGAAACCTCCGGCGCGTGTGTTCAGTGGGAATTCACCAATCTCCGTTACCTCTCCAGTTTCCGGAGAAACCTTAAACAAGCGTTTAGCGTCTGATGCATAGAGTTCCCCCGACTCTGGGTGGAACGCCATACGATAGATGCCAAAACGAGTTGTGGCGACTTCTACATGTTTTTGGGTGGCCACATCAAAATAAGCAAGTGTCGAAGGTGTGGTTCTTTGCGCGTGAAAATCCAGATTCTTTAGTTCTTCTTCAGTAAAAAATGTCTCTGCATTTTCCATATAGTAGGTTACTGGCGCAGGAACGCTTGCGTAGTAAATACGGTCGGTATTCTTGTCATAGGCCATTGCTGAAGAGCTAAACAGCGCTTTTGAATGAATTTGAGCGCGTGTTGCGGCATCTAACGCGTAATTAGATCCAGGAATGGAAGCGCTTTCTTTTATGTCTATAAGCGCGCCAACATGACCACGTCCAGCATTCATACTGTAAACGTTTCCAAAACATTGCGCGTAAGAGGCAGCTGAAGCAAACATGCTGGATGCCACAATGAGGGTCGAGAGATACTTTTTGTTCATTTTGACTGTCCTTTTTCGAGTTTTCCTTGGTGCGAGACTTTGCACCTTTTGTTCTATTCCATGTGCGTGCTCATTAATAAATTACATGCTTAACACATGAAGATCTGATGGATAAGAAGATTCCAGCAATAAACTAGTATTTATCATGATAAATTGGCGGAAGTGCATGATGAAGGTATTAAAATGGGTAGGAAAAAAGGATGAGAAAAGTCTTTTTATTAACGAATGCTCAATTAGGAATGATCGATTAACTTCTGATTTTTAGATGTTTATCTTGGTTTTATATCAGAGGGTAATGACTGATTAACAGTATGGTTGGAGAGCGCTATCGATTTGTTTTAGGAGCGATAAATCGCTCCTTATTAGTCTCAATTAGTCGTCATACTGAATGGTGACGACTGCACTCTGCAAATCTGTAAACGTACGTTTTTAGAGCTGTAATGACATTAGGCTTCGTTGCCTTCTCTAACACTGTCACTGACAATTGAAATGCCCACGACAAAAGATTTAGTGCCAGCAGGAAAGACAGAAATTTACCAATGAATTGGACAAATATCTACAGCGTTCAACGCGTTGAATCCTGTACAACCTTTAGTGTGATTTCATATTCGTGCTCAGTGCTCAGTGCTCAGTGCTCAGAGTAGAAAACCACGCTTTCTTTAAAAGAAAAGACCGGAATCAGCCACTGATTTCCGGTCTTATCATAGGGTTGTCTTTTCGAGTGACTTAACTCAACAGGACTTAGTTGCCATCAATAATGGTGACGGTTTCTGTATCACGATCACTTCTGTTGGCGTTCATCCAAGCGCTTAATGAGAAGCTTTCGTTACCCTCTATTAGGTTGTCACGGTTTGTAGCTACTTCTACACGAAGCGAGCGAATCCCTTTAGGTAAATAAATTGTTGTACCGGACTCAGAGAATACCGTTGGAGTTAAGTAATCTCCGCGGTCGCTCAGCTGATATCCCAACCAAATGTTCGAAAAACGACGGTAATCCAACCCTGGATCATTTGAAGACCCACTCTTCGCCGAGCCATCGTTCAAAGAAATCGTTATAGGTGTATTATTTTCTTTAGTTTCGTTAGTCAAAACGATACTGATATAAGCCGGACGACCTTCAGTCGTTTCGCCGGTTGATATAAGAGAATCAACCTCTACAACATCAGATTTTACACCTAGTACAGAGATAGTAATGGTCTTCGGTGCGCTCACACCCCCATCATTGTCGGTGGCGGTATAGGTGAAAGACACGCTGCGGCTTTGGCCTTGAACTAAGTTATCAAAACTGGTGCCGGGTACAAAAGAGTAACTACCGTTGGCATTAAAGGACAGCTGACCTTCGCTGACGTTCGTCGCTAGTTGATAGCTGGTCACAGTACCATCAGAGTCTGTTGCGACAGGTACATTGCTATTCAACGTAGTACCAGCGTTTGTTGATACAGAGCCATTTTGAGCAACTGGTAGCGAATTTTGTACGTATGTACCTCTCACCGAAATGGTGATGGTTTTTGGTGCGCTAACTGCACCGTCGTCATCGGTGGCAGTGTAAGTGAATGAAACAGTGCGAGTTTGACCCTGAGGCAAAGTGGAAAAACTACTGCCAGGCACATAGGTGTAGCTACCGTTTGTGTTGAATGACAGTTGGCCTTCGCCGACATTGGTAACTAACTGATAGCTGGTCACAGTTCCATCAGCATCAGTAGCTGTGGGTACACTGCCGTTCAGCGTGGTGTTACTGTCTGTCGAAGCAGAACCATTTTGCGCGACAGGAGCCGTGTTGGTTTCCGAACCTGATCCAGAATTGGAACCATCGTCTTTAACGACGAAAGCGATACCTGGATAATTTTGCTCTTGCCCCACAATACCTGCCAGAACAACAGCGAATTCGTCAGATTCGGTAATGCCGTCAGAGACAGCGCTGACCACAAAATCGACACTTGAAATGCCTGCAGGTATTTGGGCTCTCGCATAACCATCGGCATCAATCGTTGCATGAATCAAAGATCCTGAGACAATGAAAATTGCCTTGCTATCAAAATCTTCAGGTGAGACGCCACCTGCAATTTGAACAGACAATACACTAGAAGAGTCTGATGTAGGTGCGCTAAAGTTGATTCGTGCAGCGAAGGCAAAGCCTTCTTCAACGGTAGTTGTACCTATTGAAGTGATCTCAGAAACATAAGCTTCGTTAGACGCGGATTCATCATCCTTCAACCAGAACTCTGCAGTCTTGGCGCTATCGCTGGAGTCAGCAGTTTTAGCGGAGACAATAAAAGACTCTTGGCTTTCTGTACTGGTATCTGCGGTGACATCAATATTGAATGACACACTGTCTACTCCCTCAGGAAGAGCAACTTCGAGCGCGCTACCATCTGTTGGAAGTGTTGCATTAACAGGAGATGCATCATTCGAGAATTGAATGGTGACGTTTTGACTAAAATCTGCAAAAGACGCACTGACAGGGTCAATATTGATGAGTAGCTTTTGAGTGTCGTTTTGAGTGCTGTCGCTCAAGATAATTTTCACTGTGCCCGAGGCGCCTTCCTGGGTCGCTGAAGTTGGAACTTCAATATTTGTTACATCAACATTCGGTACGACATCACTCGGGAAGATGGTTTTCTCATAACAAGTATGCGCTTCAGACGTTGCTGTAGCCATCGCACTGATACGTGTTGGAAACAGTCCGACTTGTACTTTTTCACCCGTTTCGGGCTTCAAACGCCACAGCTGGTTGCTGTTAATGTTACCTGTTACGTTTTGGTTCTTAGCCGCCATGATCAACTGACCATTTTGGTCGGTGGTCACGGATGTTACGAAGTCAACAAAGTGAAAGGCTTTCAGGGTTAAATCAGCGGTTGAAAGGTCTACGGTAAAAGTTCTGCCGCTGGTCACGTAGAGCAGCTCGTTGTTATAGAACTCAAAGTCACCCCACGTAGTAAAACCACCCGCGCGGGCGTTAAGTGGGAACTCGCCAATCTCCGTTACCTCTCCAGATTCCGGTGAAACCTTAAACAAGCGTTTGGCGTCTGACGCATAGAGCTCGCCAGTCTCTGGATGGAACGCCATACGATAGATACCAAAACGAGTTGTGGCGACTTCTACATGTTTTTGGGTCGCAACATCAAAGTAGGCCAGTGTTGAAGGTGTGGTTCTTTGCGCGTGAAAATCCAGATTCTTCAGTTCCTCTTCAGAGAAGAACACCTCTGCATTGTCCATGTAATAAGTAACAGGTGCAGGAACACTTGCATAGTAGATACGGTCGGTATTTCTGTCATAGGCCATTGCTGAAGAGCTAAACAGGGCTTTTGAATGAATTTGAGCGCGTGTTGCGGCATCTAACGTGTAGTTAGAGCTAGGAATGGAAGCGCTTTCTTTTATGTCTATAAGCGCGCCAACATGACCACGTCCAGCATTCATACTGTAAACGTTTCCAAAGCATTGCGCATAAGAGGCAACTGAAGCAAACATGCTGGATGCCACAATGAGGGTAGAGAGATACTTTCTTTTCATCTTCCTTGTCCTTGTCCGAGTTTTCCTTGGTGCAGTGACCAGAGACATTGCACCCTGTTTTATTTTGACTTGCGTGTTCATTACTAAATTACATGCTTAACAGTTAAAGGTCTCAGGACTAAGAAGATTTCAATATTTAACCAATAATTATCATGATAAATAGCTGTTAATGGCGACGGTAGATGCATGAAGTGACCAATGAAAAAGCATGAGAAAAGTCTTTTTATTAACAAGTACTCAATTAGAAATGATCGATTAGCTACTGATTTATAAATATTTATCTTGGTTTCATATCAGAGAATGATGACTGATAAACAGTATGGTTAGGGGGCGTTATCGATTTGTTTTAGTTGCATATGGTAGGTGTCGATCAAACGGTTAACTTCAACATACACGGTTTAAACGCGATTTAAGACAGGCAATAAAAAAGGAGCGATAAATCGCTCCTTTGTCATTTTGTACTTCGACTAGTTATAGATGCGTGACCAACAGCCGTTCGAACAATCCACATTCTTGTTCCAGTGCAGCTGTGCACGGTGACCGGTACGAATGTTATAGTAACGGCCATTTGAGCCTTTCAGGCGCGCCCAGGCAATATCACCAGAGTAGTAATAGCGCTCATGGTTAGAGTGCTGCTCGTAGTATTGACCACCGTTATTGATGGAAATGCTACGCAGGTGCGTACCAGTTCGGTAAAACTCAAGGGTTGTGCCCGGAGGAATAGTTCCGCTGATGTTAGCGTGAACACCACGGATCCATTGATCTTTGGTGCCCCAGTTTCCGCCTCGGCTGCCATGCCACGCAACGCCACTGCTGTTTGCCGCATTGCGAAGCAGGGTATCTACATCTGGATCGTTATCGACAATAGTCACATTCGCAGAATCTGCATCGCTCTTATCGTCTTTCACCCACGCTTGCAATGTGAAGTACTCACTGTTTTCGTGAGTAGAGTCATTGATAGTCGATACGCCAATACGAACCGAATCTACACCTTTTGGCAGGGTAATTTCAGTCAATGTGGAAGAGATAGTCGCTGAACCCGTTGAGCCGTCAGAGAACAGCAGCGCAACGGTGTTGCGATAGTCGCTGTTGAGAACTGCAGTACCATTTTTCAGTGCGACGCGGAGTTTGGTATTCGCATCTCCGGTGGCTTTGTCAAAGTTCACAGTGAAGTAAGCGGTAGAGCCTTCGCTGACTGAAGACGAAGCAAGCGTGATGCCTTGTACTTCAGGCTGCAGATCGCTTGGGAAAATCGTTTTCGGATAACAGGTGTGGTCTTCTGACGTCACGGTGCCCATTGCACTGATGCGGCTAGGGAACAAACCGACTTTGACTTTTTCACCCGTTGAAGGTTTGATGCGGTACAGCGTATTACTGTTCACGTTACCAGAAACGTTCTGATTTTTAGCCGCGACCAGCATTTGACCATTCTGATCCAGCGTTGCTGCAGCAATGAAATCGATAAAGTGGAACGCTTTCAGGGTTTGAGCGCCCGTCGTTGTGTCAATGGAGAATGTACGGCCGTTGGTAACGAACAGCAGTTCACCTTCATAGAACACAAATGAGCCCCAGCTTGAGTAACCACCAAAACGAAGGCTGCTATCAAAAGTGCCAATGTTGGTGATTTCACCCGTTGCTGCATTTACTTTGAAGATAGATGTAGCATCTGAAGCATACAGCTCACCCGTGTCAGGGTGGAAAGCCATGCGCATGATTTGCTTTTTAACGGTTGGGCCAGCGACGTGTTCACCGGTTTCAGGATCCATATAGGCAAGCTGATAAGGCTTGATTCTTTGCGCATGAAGATCCAGTGCTGCATATTCTTCAGGTGTGAAGTCGCTTTCAGGAACGTCGAGATAAAAATCTGTTGGTTGTGGCGCGCTGGCGTAGTAAAGACGATCAGTCACACGGTCATACGACATGGCAGAGCCACTGAACATTGCACGTGAATGATATGAAGAGTGGTTAGGCGCGTCAGTACTGTAGACACCCGTCATTTTGTCCAATTCTTGAACGTCCAAAAGTACGCCGACATGGTTACGTCCTGCGTTCATCGAGTAGACATTACCCGCACAATTTGCGGCGACTTGAGCGGAAGTCAGTGCGCCAGCGATTACTGCCATTGAAATCAGTGTTTTTTTCATGATGAAAGATACCTATCGTCCATATATTTCTGGTTAGCGTATCCACCACGCTCAATGAGCCTTTTCGCTAACGCTTCCTAAGCTGAGTCTCTGCACGCTTTATTTCTCTTTGGAAGAGTTTGGCTCTATCACTGAAGCCATCGCTTCATGTAATCCAGTGAGTGGTGATGTTGAGTAGAGCCTATTCGGATATTTTGAATACGTCTTTCTCATTTGTGAGACGGGGTATTTTTTGATATTTTTTCAGGAGATCCTTACACCTTTTGCGAGCGTTGGTCTGGAAAAAACGCTAATTAGAAGATGAGAAATGAATGTAATAATTTGAAGGCAAAGTATGAGTAAGGAATGGGGTGTTTAAAACGCAGTCGGGACTTTCTAGAACTTCCTTCAATTAATCATGACTCAGAATAGATACAGATTTCTCGAACGGAAAAATTTCATGAGAGCGCTGAGAATTTGGGAATTGGTGATATTTAAGGCATCTCTAATGCTTGTCGAAGTAATCTTTCCGGCGAATGTACTTGTCCATAAAATGGTAAGCAATAGGACGCAAAAGCCAACTGGTTAAGACTCTGATGATGCGAACCAGAGACGGCATGTTGTGGTAAATCTTGTCATTGTGTAGCCAGAGCAATTCGCCAACATGCCAGAACATTAAAGGAATGCCGGGCAAAAACGTCACGATGTCGACATCGCAGCAGATACGATAGGTACGGCTTTTTAGTCTGTATCGTTGCTTGAAAGTCCAGAAGCCCGTTGCCGGCTGCCCAAAGGTCACAATTCGCTTAATGGAACCTGGGTATTTTTGCTCAAGAATCTCTCCCGCAATAATGGCCATGCTGCCGCCGGATGAATGACCGGTCAGCGACAGCTTTTTCCCTTGAGCTATTAAGCTTTCAGCACAAGACTCCAATTTATCCATAACACTTTGACCAATGAGACGATTGGTGTCTTCTGAGTGGCTGAATTCAGTTTGTTGGCTTGGGGTGAGTCGGGAGTAGTCTTTATTCGTCACATAACGGGCAGGAAGGCTGGGTTGACGCAACAAAAACTGGAATCCCCAGTGCACATGGCCAGCATGGTTTGGCGCGTCAACTTTGCTTGGAAGGACAATCAGGTTTAACAACCAATCCCATACGCTTTGGGAACCTTTGAAGACAATGACAGCATCACCGTCTTCACGCCACAACACGCGAATAATGGTTTTCCCCCAACGGTTTTGAATATCTCTGCGACCGTTTTTTGAAAAGCCGTATTGGACATGGTCAAAATGCTTGGGGTATGCATCACGACACAGGATCGCATAGCGCTCATATTGATAGCGTTTTAGTCTTTTCACCCGTGTGATCAATCGCAACCCTAAAGTTCATCAGTTTAGTGATGAAAAATGACGAATCGACGACAGCAAAAAGACGGGGAAATGAAGGGAAGAACAAAGAAGCTGCATCAGGCAGCTTCTTTATTAGTCGTAATGTTGCAGGAACGGGGAGATATGCGTGTTGTACGTCAACGCTTTTATCGCACTGTGATTGTTGATCAACCATTCTGCTTTGGTGATATTCCCAATGCCGATAATGGCCTGAACAAGCAGTTTGAAATCTCTCAGCCAGCGCACTTTTTGGTCCTCGCTCCAATCGTTGCGGTAGATTTCATGGTAATGCTCTACCCACCAATAGGCACCACGGATAAATGCGGCCACGATGGCGGTTGCAGGTTCAATTTGCTCGTCTTTACCGTCGATGGCGTACTCGTCAGCCAGCGGTTGACCCTGTGAGAAAGCGGCATAGTTTTTACAATACTTATAGAGCGCTAATTGCAGCGCGGATGCTGAGTCGCAGTGCTCCAGTGACAATGTGGTCACGGGTAAGTGCTTTTTATTGTTTCTGAAGAGTTCGATAGAGCGCTTGCCCGGCAAGAGTTTCTCGATAACAAAAAACAAATCGATACTGATGAGTTTATTGCTCAAAGCGTTTTCCTTGTAACTATCTACGTCTTTAACCAGTACCATTCTAGACACCAGTTAAAGCACAATAATAAGCGGGTTTTCAATAAACTAGCGGCAGCATACTCTCTCAGCCTCCAAAACGGAATCTGTTTAGGCTGAATGCGGCTCACACCTTGATTTAAGCGTTTGAAAAACTGTGCGCTGTGGTGCAAGTTTATGTAGACCGTAAGACCCGTTTTATCGCCAAAAAACAAGACACTCGCAAACTTTGTAACCTAACTGTTATGAACGCCCTGTTCGGTACGCATACATCAGTTTTGAAAGGCCAGTTCGACTAATAATTAGTCACTTATGCCGATGCCATCAAGTGATTGAAGAGCTTCGGTATTTTGAACGTGCCTTACAAGGAGATGGTATGAAAAAGATCTTAGCAGGTGCAGCGCTCAGTGCCTGTTTGGCAACACCAGCGCTTGCGGAAAATCACGTTGTTGGTGGCTATTTTGCAGACTGGCAGTACGCCAATGCAGATAATCCTTACACGGTTAAAGATATTCCTGCCGACCAGTTGACCCACATTATTTACGCTTTTCTAAGCATGTGTGGACCTCACAATGGCGCATCAGAACTTGTTCAGCAACAAGTGGCTAAGGCTTGTGAAGGTAAGGCTCCGTTTTCCGCGATCGTCGTTGACCAAGAAGCAGCGATGGAAGTGGACTTCGGTGATGTGTCTGTCGACGTGCCATACAAAGGACATTTTGCCCAGCTTGCTGAACTGAAAAAGACGCATCCTGATCTGAAAATCTTGCCTTCTTTTGGTGGGTGGACCATGTCAGAGCCATTCCATGCAATGGCAAAAGACGAAGCGGCCATGAAACAGTTTGCTAAGTCGGCTGTGGCTCTCATTGCCGAATATGACTTTTTCGACGGCATCGATCTTGACTGGGAATACCCAGGTGGCGGCGGTTTAACAACATCTCCCTGGAACCCTGAAACAAAACTGTCTGATGATGTGAAAGCACTGGAACGCGATGCTTTTACCACGCTGGTGACCTTGCTTCGTGATGAGCTGGATACGTTAACAGCGGAAACGGGTCGTGAATACGAACTGTCTACCGCTGTGGGTGTCGGCCCGAAAGCGGCACAAATCGATTGGGAATCCGCGGCACCTAAACTGACCAATATGTTCGCGATGACGTATGACTTCCTGGGAGGTTGGGGGCCGCAAACAGGCCACCTGACAAACCTGCATGCCACTGATCGCAGCTGGTGGGGAATGGGCGCCGATGTCTTTATCAATCAAATGATCGAGTTGGGCATTCCAAAAGAAAAGCTGGTTCTGGGTGCGGCGTTCTATGGTCGTGGCTGGGAGGGCTCTCAATTTGACGGCAGCCTGCCTACTTCTGATTTAGCCTCAGAAAAAGGTGCGAGTTTCGGTACGGGTGAGCCGGGTTACTTCATGTACTGGGATTTGAAGCAGAACTACACCAAGTCTGAAGGCTACCAGTATGGCTATGACGAAGCCTCACATGCACCTTACCTTTGGAACCCTGAGAAGAAAGTCTTTATTTCCTTTGAAGATGCACGCTCGGTAAAAGCGAAAGCAGAGTGGGCTAAGCAGCAAGGTTTGGCCGGTGTCTTCACCTGGGAGCTTTCTGGTGACCCAGACAACGAGCTAACGTCAGTTATGCATCAAGTCCTGCAAAGCAAGACAGCAAAGAAATAACTTAGGTAAGAGCTCAACTGTTAGACCCGGTATTAAGCCGGGTCTATTTTTTTGGCGATTTATTAAAGTCATCAGATCCAAGTATTTCTTCCGCCTCTTGGATACCGTGTTGAGCCTTAAGTTGAGCTATCAGTTCTTGGTGTGATTCAAGGAAAAGGTTGAATTGAATAACGATATCAGGCCGTTTGATGCTTGAAAGGTGACGGGTACCACTCAGATAAGGGTGCTTCTTATTGAGCTTCATCGGGGGTGCCTGCTCACCCAAGTCCTTCAGTTTGATATTGAGCGCCGCCACATTGGTGTAGATGCCATCTATACGGTTCGATGCTAATAGCCGTATCAAAGATTCCATTTCCTTGACTTCAAATAAGGTGATCTCTTTGGCTTTCACCTTTTCGATAAAAGGCCATGGCGTGAAGCCGGAAATCAGGCCTAAGCGCGTCAGCGTTCCAGTCGCATTCCTTTGAGCTTGGTCCAGTGTGACGACACCATCGACAAAAGAAACCACGGGATCGCTGTAGAGGATGTCGTGCCCCTCTTTCAATGAAGCGCTCCAATTAGGGTTATCTGGGTACTTCAAATCGACGTCACCACGCAGAAATGCAGAATAAAGCCTTTTCAGGGGTAATGCCTGATAGTCAAATTTGTAGTTATATTCGCGGGCAAAAGCATCAAAAAGTTCTCGGTTAAAACCCTGATAATTCTGTTGCTGATAGCGGGAGTAAGGCGAGTAATCTTCGAAGTCCTGGACGCCAATCGTGAAATAATTGGTATCAGAATTTTGCGCGGCCACATCTGTTGTCGTCAAGGTAACGGCTGTCAAAAATAGTGTGGTTAAAAATTTGCGCATGTCCGTCTCAAAGGGCCTTGTTCTCACTCATGAGATAAGTATATACGCTGAGCGGAAAATCGTTTGAAATCGGTGGGATACCGCGTGCTTTCATTTCTTAACCATATATCCAAACAACCTGAATTCGCGCATCTTCAGGTTGTTTGGGTATATAAAAGACAAAACCCCGCAAAGCGGGGTTTTGTCTTTTCAGCAAGCAAAGATATCTTTGTTTTTGTTTGTATGCGCTGACTATAGTCCTGCCGATCACCCTGTGTCCAATCCTTCCGACAGGTTTGTTAAATGCTGGGCTGCGCATCACTTTAACAATGCAACTTAGTGAGTTGCATTAATTTCTTGGAGAGTCTTTTCCAAAAATACGCTTATTTCTCAGCAGAAAATCAATTTTATGCTTGTAAGGTTTTATTTACACTTCCAATTCTAACTTGCTGTAATAATAAAAATTATTGCCAACTACAAGGGTGACAATTTTAAGACCTCCCCATTGGATGAGTCTGTCAGCAAGTAGATATCGCCATCAGGAGATTCCACCACATCTCTGATGCGGCCATAGTGACCATCCAACAATCTTTCTTCGCCAATCACCTTGCCGTTATCCATATCCAGACGAACGAGCAGGCCGAATTTCAGCGAGCCGAGTAGGATATCTCCTTGCCATTGTTGGAACTTCTTGCCGGAAATCATTTCCATGCCAGAAGGTGCAATGGAGGGTACCCAATAATGGACAGGCTGCTCCATCCCATCCTGCGCGGTACCGGTACCAATTTGACTTCCTGTTCCATAATTTACGCCATAAGTAATAGTAGGCCACCCGTAGTTATTGCCTTTTGATATAGGGTTCAGTTCGTCGCCACCTTGCGGACCATGTTCGTGCGTCCAAAGGGTTTTCCCATCGTTATCCAGCGTCATGCCCTGGATGTTGCGGTGACCATAGGAATAGATCTCCGCCAAGCTACCACTCTGACCAACAAAGGGGTTATCTGAAGGTAGTGAGCCATCAAGTTTTAGCCGGACTAACGTGCCGATATGAGAGTTGTTTTGCTGGGCTTTGTCTCGGTTGCCGCGATCACCTAATGCGATATAAAGGTGTTCATCGGTGGCCAGTAACCGGCCGCCATAGTGTCTTCCTCCTGCCAGTTTGGGAGACTGAGAAAAGATAGGAGTTATATTTTTCAGCGTGTTTCCATCAAGTATCGCGGAAGATACCGCAGTGCCGGATTTTCTAAACTCTCCTTCTTCGGCGTAGGCAATAAAAAGGCGGTTTGAGGTTTCAAAATCCGGCGACAGGGTAAGTCCCAATAATCCCCCTTGACCGCGATAAACAAGCTTCTCCGGTAGGCCTTGGATATCCGAGACTATGCCTTCACGCGTAACCCGTTTAAGGCCACCGTTTCGCTCACTGACTAACATGTCACCATTTGGTAGAAATACCAATGACCATGGGTGCTTTAGCCCTTGTGCTACCCGCTCGACGGTAAAGCTGTGTTTTTCTGAAGCAATGCTCTCGGCTGTTACTGCAAAAGGGAGGCAAGCTGATACAAAGACTGCGGCAATAAGATGAGTGGTGTTCATGAGGGGCTCCGTTTCATTGTTATCATCCGTCACCCCTCAATCTTACCTCATGTCTAAAAGGTCACGAGAAGTGCTGCGCAAAGCGGAATTTCAGGCGACGCATTCCCCGGCCAAGGCGGGAGAATTTGTCCGACATTGAAGGAGAAGACTGCACCGATTGCGTTGCGTCTCTTTCCGTATTGTCCAAACCACTGCTTTCAACGCGGTTACGACCGTTTTGTTTGGCGAGATACAGGAGTTTATCGACTTCGCTGTAAATGTCTGACAGCGACTGCCCAGGCTCGACAGATGATACGCCAAAGCTGGCGGTCACGTTAAACTCGTCGCCTTGCTCAGTCAGGAAAGCTAACTCACTGATACGTGTGCGCAAATCTTCTGCGATCAACTGTGCTTGCTCAAGTTGACTATTTGGGAGCAGAAGCATGAATTCTTCACCGCCCACCCTCGAGCAAACGTCATTACGTCGAAGATTGTTTTTGAACAGTTCAGCAATGCCAGTCAGTACCTTGTCACCAACCGGGTGGCCGTAAGTATCATTGACCTTCTTAAAGTGGTCGACATCCAACAGCATGCAGCCAATTGGCTCACCATTGCTTTCCATTTCCGCTTTGAGTTTATCAAGCTGGGTGCTGAGGTAGCGTCGGTTGTAGAGACCGGTCAGGCTGTCGGTATTGGCAATTTTCCCCCAGCGGGCACGACGTCGGTTGATCCAAAGGGCGGCGAGAGTGGCGAGCACTGTCGCCATCACACCGGCAACAACTAATACATTCAGGTATTCCACCTTGTCTTCGTTAGTTTTCAGCTCAAGGGTCTGCAAGACGTTGTTCCAGCTAAGATGTTGGTTCTCCGCTTTGAGTTTCTCCAGGTTAAAGAGCATCTGTTGGCGCTCAAGGTTATCGACTTGCTCGTCAGCACTGAAGTTATTGAAGCGGTTTTGATAATCCAACAGGGTCAGGTAAGCGTTTTTGTAGTCCTCCATACCGAAGTGCGCTTTGGATGCGACCAGATACAACTCAATCTCGGTGCGGTATAGACGGGTTAAATCAGCTTGACCAGCGATCAATGGTGTCACTAAGTCAATCGCACCCTGAAAGTTTTCATTTAGCAGGTTTTCATTGGCTTTCAGGTAATTGTATTTACTGATGTAGTAGCGGATGGTTTCACGGTCGCGCAAGGCATCAGTCTGCTTTAGGTAGCGACCCATGCTTTTGGTGTCGCCGGATTGAAGCAACAAATCAGCAATTTGAAGGTTGATACGGAAGCGGTGAGAACCGTCACCCAGGACTTGCGCGATTTGAAGCGCTTGTTTGTATTCCAGCAAAGCTTGTTTTTTGTCGCCTTGTTTCTTGGCAAGCTCCGCCATGTCTAGCTTAACCAGCAACTGGTTAAAGGACATTTTGCGCTCACGGAAGAACTGGTAAGACTGATCGAGCAGAAGTGATGCTTTATCAAAACCGTTTAATTGCACCAAAATGCCCCCCAAGCTGGAGGCAATACGTTCGACCAGAAGGGCATCTTGCGTGGTTTTTGCCGCTTCAAGGGAGCTCATTAAAGCCGCCATCGAGACATCGTAGTCGTTCTGTGCCTTGTAAGCCTGACCTTTAACCAGCAGGATTTCCGCGGTGACTGAAGGGTCGTTGAGGGTTTGAGATTCTGCCAGAAGCGTATCTAACTGGTCGAGAACCAGCGCTTCTTCGCCTTTAAGTATTCTCGCTTGGCCTAAACGCAGTTGCATCAGGTACAAATCGGCTTTGAGCAGCGGGTCGTTCTTTGCCAATTCAATCCCAGTGTTTGCCGCTAAGACAGCGCTTTCAGGATCATTCAACAAAAGATCAACAGTCGATTTTTGCAGGTAATAGCGCACCAATAGGGGCAAAGGTTGGTTTTGTTTCAGCTCAACTTTTTCCAGCTCACTCAACAAGGCGCGTGCTTTGATAGGAACGGAATAAAGAATGGACTGAACGCCATTAAGCGTTTTCTCAAATGACTGCGTCTTTTCAACAGAAGCATTGGCTGCTCCGGTAAAAATCACAAAGAAGAAAAGGAGGTTTTTCAGCGTTTTTTGCATTAATGAAGCTTCCATGATCGACATAGCTAAACGTCAAGTTATTGTTGTTTTTTTGTTCTGACCCAAGTTGGTCACATTTAAGTGAAAACAAATGCTTGGGACCAGTTATCGGACATAGATTACCCAACACAATGTATGGGTTTTGTATTAAATTTGAGCCGGATGTATGAAATTGTTTATCGGCCGTTAGATAAGCTTAGGCAGGGATGTGAAGTTTTGCTTCAGTCAACGCAACGCACCGCCGCGAAGATGCGGCAGTGCTTTACCCTCGTAAGCCTGCAATCTGTTAGCCGAAGGGCACCGAATGCGAGCTGGCGAGTTGTCTTCTATTGTCTGATTTGTTGGTAGATTTCATCCTTGAGCTGCACGCGACGCATCCTCAAGTTACGGAAGTTTTCATCATCAGTAGGAATTTTTGCCATCTCCAAACCGCGTATTCTGTGGTCAAGATGGTGATACTCATCCACAAGACGACAAAAGGCGCTGTCTGACATCTTCATATCGTGAATTTTTTCTTTGTATTCAGGGAACTCGAACATGAGTGCGTGGTTTTCACCTTGCATATTACCTCCTGTAGTCGGCTCCTGCGAAAGTCTTGATCGCAGTAGGATCTCCGGGGACGTCCACGTTGGACGTGTTGGTGCGGTGTGACTACGACTGTAAAAAAGTGCCTTGTCACTCTTTCAGAATAGGGATTGGAGAGGCGTGATTCTAGCGCTAGGCCATCAGTTGCTTTTGAGTCTTAACAACTGAACACTGAGGGTAAAGTAATTTTCACATGGACGAAAAAAGGCGCATTAAGCGCCTTTTTACTGTGATTGCGTTGATATCAGCGTTTGTCCTTGATGGACTCAGCTTCTTTTTTCAGCAGCACGATTTTGCCAAATCCCAGCTTGTTGAAATAGCTGTCTCTGTGATTTTTCACGGCCTTTCCATCTGCAACCATTTCCAACTGAAGTTCCATTTTCATAAAGTCAGTCAGGTCGATACCTTCTGCTTCTGCGGCAGCTTCATGAGGCGAGCGATGCTTCTGGAAAGAGAAGGTGATCACTTTGGTTTCGCCTTTATAGACATATTCAAGTTGGCGTGACATATCAGCAATCCTAAAAAAATGAGGGGTCGGAGTATTCCTTACTGACATTCCCAAGTCAACACAGCGGATGACTATCGAGAAAGGTCGGCACTGACAAACTCTTCTTCGTTGTCCGTTTCCTCGCAAGGATGAAAGGCGATTCGTTCTCCTTTCCCTGTTAACAAACCAATGTAACCTGGCGAGCCATCGGGGTTTAGCTTCACTATACCCACTGCACTTTGGTTAACCAAAAGACTCGCGCTGCCGTTGTCTGGTCGTCGACGTTCAATACGCATTCGTTTCCTGCGGGTGAAAAAATTCAGTGGTGATGCTGGCCAGAACAGCTTTCTATCCAGCCATTCGAAAATGGACAAAAACGGCTCAGGGAACTGGTTTCTAAAACCACTGCAGGTGATTTGCCAGATGCGCGGGCTACTTTTGCGAAAACGCATGCGTATGTCGTAGGCGAACGAATAGTGAACATCACCAGATAAGATCACGAAGTTCTTGGGCGTTTTCGGGTGCTTGAAAATATTCAGCAACGCATTGGCAGAGCCGGGGTGCGCCATCCAGTTCTCAGAGTCAGTCGCGAGGGGATGGCCCATGAAAGTCACGATGCGTTGGATGGTCTCGATGAATTTGACCCCGAACATTGGCGCGGGTGAAACCACGACCACAGCATCGTTGTTGAACACATCCTGTTGGAAGTCCATGAGAGACTCCCAATCCATTAACCCTGAAGGTTTGTTATAGCTGGACTCTGAACGCCAGCGACGGGTTCGGGTATCAATAACCACGACTTTCGGGGTCGTCGGAATGGTGTAATGCCAATGCTCGAAGTGATGCATAACCTGTGTCATCGCTTCGAGATTTTCTGGATCGGGAGAATCAAGGAACGCTTGCAAAGGCGACCAGAAATCCTGAGTAAAAGCTTTGGGCTCGTTCCCCCATCCCTGACAGAAGAAATACCCCATCATGGCATTGGTGATGATGCCTCTGGCAAACGAAGAGTTGTTCACCGCACGTTCCCAGCCAACTGTGAGGTTAAAGTCGTCTGTCACGTCGTGGTCATCGAAAATCATGTAGGTGGGGATATGTGCGAATAGGCGGCGAACCTGTTCCAGCCCAGCTCGGAATTTACCAAGCTCATTGAGTTCATATCGCCATTGCTGTTGGCGCTCTGGTGACAGCGTCGACACGGTGTCGTCGAGTGTAATGTGCTGCCATAAAGCCGGTGACCACACCAGAGCATACATGGCGATAAATTCATTGAAGCTGACCAGATGGTTTTCGGTGGTTCGCGAGCTGAACACCGGCTCGGGTTTTGCCTTTAAAAGCCGTTTTATCAGGCCGTGGTTTATATCGCTGTATGGAAGCAATTCCGTGCGGCTATAAATGGGGGTGTTTTCCGGTGAAAGATCACTACACCAACGAATATCTGTGCCTTCGAACGCCTGGTCTTTCATGCCAAGTAAGTCGATGGTCTGGCGAATCGCCGACATCAGGGGGCCGCTCACATCATCGGCATAGATTTGGTCGCCACTCATGATTAACAGATCAGCACGGTTTTCAACCGGCGTTTCTTCATAGCTTTTATCCAGTGCCGCTAACGCGTCTTCACAGCGGTGATGCGGGTGTCGACAGGAACCATGAGCTATGTTTTCTGCTTTTGAGGGGACGATGAAAGTAGGGCGGGATTCATCCTGATAGAGAAAACCGTCCAGTGTGGACAGCAAAGAATGACCCTGGTCGATGATGTCGTACTGAAGCGGAATATCAGGGGTAAACGATGATTCACCCGAGAACTGTGCCATGACAACAAAGCATCGCTCGCCTAGTTGCACCTGTTTCTGGGTAGAAAAGCTGGATTGATAAAACGCGTGATCCTGTTCCGGTTGAAACAACAAAAAATCCGCGGTGAGGGGCTTAGACGTAATAGCCCAGATGCAAATATCATCTTGGGTTGTCCGCCGTAAAATAGGTCCAGCCAGAAAAACAGGTAACGCCACGAGGTAACTCAACTTTATTGTTTATTACCTTAACTTTACGCATTCTCACCGACGATTTGTAGCGGTGTGTTTGTAAAGTCATGCAAATTTAGGCGTTCAATCAGTTGTGCGTCTTTCGGACAGGATGCTCGCACCATTGTCTTGTGCTTTGGCGAGCCACTGAGCAGCAACTTCATTTTCACCAATATCCAGCAGAGCCGTGGAAAGGGCCAATTGCGCCTGAACGTGTTCCTGGCGGGCTGCAAGGCTGAGGAAATAGATACCTTTATCTACGTCTTTGTCGGTGATGAAGCCATTAAACAGCATTTGACCCAAGGCATACTGCTCTACAGGGCTATTGCAGAGCGCGAGATCAAGCACCCATTTGAACTCGTCGTAATCGACGCCAGTGGCTAAACGTTCGCTGTGATAAATGCTGCTTTTCGTAAGGGCGTCTTGCTGTGGCGTTTCACTGCAAAAATCGAGATAGAGCGTGGAAAGCTCAAAAACCGCACTGTTGTTGACGCCTTTGAGGAAGTAGGGAGAGGCTTGCCGACAGTTTTCCGTTGGGTACTCGCCACGTTGTAAATGTTGCCAACCACGATAGAAATCACTATCCAAAAATGCGTCAGAATAATTGGCGAGCGTCGGACATTGTGCGTTGGCATGTGCTGCCTCTTCAGAGCAAGCGGCGACAGTGACCAACATGGCAGGAAGCAACCACTTCATACTTCATTCCTTTTACAACGATGGAGAGAGTGTAAAAGGTGTGGCATATCGCTCGCCTTCCCATCATTGAGAAAAGGCCATGAAATTGACCGTACTTTGTACGGCCAAATAGCGAGTCGGGTATCAGTGTTTACAGAAAATATTTGAGTTCGTTTTGTGTGCAGACTCGTCTTTCACGGGTTTCATGGCAAACGCGTAACGCAGAGAAGCGTAGAAGATGATGACATATGCCATTAGCTCTGTGCCTTCTTCTGCAATGTTTTTAGCTGCACGAACATAGCCTTCATCCAGCAATTCACGCCAAATCGAGCCCATGCCAAAAAGTCTCGAGAAGACCAAGAGCAATACCAGCCCTAAACAGAGCAAAGCGAAGTGGCGATGTTTCACGAATGCTGCAAACTGCTCAGCGGTTTCTGCCTTGTTTGTCAGCGAATACAGGATGGCACTGGCAGCGACGATCGAAGCGGGGTAAGCCCAAAAACCATGGAAAACCAACTGGTCAAAGAACATATCCAATTCGCGGATCAGCAAGCACAGGAAAAAGCCCACGACTAAAGCACCAAAGTGCCTAAAGGTAGGGTTTTGCTTTGCAATGTAGGCGTAACAAAGAATGGTCAGAGCCAGTAGGAATTGTTCCATGTACTCGACCAGCGTGCCTTCCGAAGCGCCTGTTTTCAGCGTGTCGATATCTAACCTGATAACCAAAACCGGTAAGGAGACCAAGACAGCGAGAAATAAAAAGTGCCCAACGGCGTTAAAGATGGCGGCTGCATTTCTACTGCGATATGGCATCAGCGTCCTCTCAAACTGCAATAATACTTTTCTCACCCTATAGTGACCGGATATCCGTGATGTTTGTCACAACGAATTGTTAATTCGTTTTCAAAGTTCCATTTTTATGTGAGGTGAATTCGGATGCAGGACTATACGTGATCGAATCGTCATAAATTGTCTTATTCGTGATACTGCTAATGCAGAATTCATTCCTGCTCTAACGAAAAGCTTGCGTGAATTTGAGGCCTATATACCCAAACAACCTGAAGATGCTCGCATTGAGGGCCTCCCTTCGGGCGAGTTGACTGACGCCGTGCTCTTTGTTGTTCCTTTTTGATGGAGGTGACTACACCTGCAAAGGAACGCCGCGATCACA